>NZ_JBHWWF010000002.1:0-49711 GCF_042736455.1 Streptomyces sp. NPDC060064 | reverse complement strand
TTTTGTTATAATACCCTGACCTGGTCCCGGGGCGCCGCGAACGCGCGGGGGTGGGGGGTTTGTGGGGGCTGGACCCCGGGGGGGGGCGGGGGGCGGGGGGGGCGGGGGCCCGGGCGGGCGGGGCCCGCCGCGGTGGGATCGGGCGAGATCGCCTCGGAGGCGGTGGGGGTCTTCATCGCGGACTCGGCTCAGCTCTGCCGCAGCAGCCGGTCACAGGCCTTGACAGCGTTGTCAAGCGCTTCCTTGGGGCTCTCCTTACCCTGCAGCGCCCGGGCCACCGCGTTGCGCAGCTCCGTCTTCATCTGCTCGCTGAACAGCACCGGTGTGTAATTGACCGCGGTCTTCAGGGACTTGGCGGCCGCGATGCGCACCCGGGTCACATCGGTGCCGTCCTCCTTGGTGAAGTACGGGTCGTCGAGCGATCCTGCGGTGCTCGGGAAGATGGCGACCTTCTTGGCGAACTCCATCTGACGGGTCGCGTCGGTCACGAAGTGGGCGAAGGCGACGGCGGCGGGCTTCTGCTTGGCCCGGGAGTTCACCATGACGCCCATGACATACATATTGGCCTTGCCCGTACTGCTGACCTGGTCGGTGATCCCGATGTTCCTGTAGAGGCTCGGGGCCTGCTTCTTGAAGTTCTCCAGGTCCAGCGCGCTGCCGGGGTTCATGGCGACGGACTCGGTCAGGAACTTGTGGCCCGACGACTCCGGGGTCGCCGTCAACGCCTGCGGGTCGAGCGCCTTGGCGTCGTACAACTCCTTGTAGCGGGTGAGGAGTTCCACTCCCTTGGCGTCGTTGAAGGCGAAGCCCGTGCCTTCCTTGTTCATCAGCGGGACGTCGTAGCGGCCGAAGTCCTCGATGGTGGGCACGTTCGCGAGGGTCGCGATCTTCCCCTTGCTCTTCCCTGCCATCCTCAGCCCGGCATCGAAGACCTCGTCATAGGTCTTCGGGGGCTTCTCGGCATCGAGTCCGGCATCCTTGAAGAGACGCTTGTTGTAGAAGAGCGGGCCGGTGTTGAGGTACCAGGGAAAGGCGTACGTGCCGTCCGCGCCCGGTATCCGGTGGCTCTGCCAGGCGCCCTGCAGATACTCCTTGCGGTACTTCGAGGCTGCCTTGTCGAGGTCGAGCGCGAGCCCGGCCTTGGCCAGCGGGGCCACCAGGTCCGGGGAGACATTGACGACGTCGGGCAGTGTGTTGCCTGCGGCATCGGCGCTGATCTTGTCGGCGTAGCCCTCCGCGGGCCGGTCGACCCACTTCACCTCGGCGCCCGGGTACTTCTTCTCGAAGGCCGCGATGACTCCGTTGAAGTAGTCCTTGAAGTTGGCCTGCAGGTTCCAGGTCTGGAAGGTGATCTTGCCTTCGATCTTGCCGGATGCGTCGGACGAACCGGCGTCGGATCCGCCGCCGCAGGCACTGAGCGGCAGAACGGTGGCGAGGACGACGGCAGCAGCGAGTGCCCTGCGGGGAATGCGCACGGTGAACGGCTCCTTTGCTCGGACCAGACGTGCAGACCTTGCAAGTGAACCGTCGATGAAGTCAATACATTCGCTGGAACTAATGCGTATTGGCGAGCATTAGTCCAGGTCAGACGTGCACAAGGAACGACTTGCAGTGATCGACTAATGCGCTTTAGAGTGCATGTGCTCAAGCGCATTAGTACACAGGGTGAAAGAGGCACGGATGGCAGCGAATACCCCGTCCGACAAGGACACCTCGCCGGCCAGGCGCGCTCCCGCGCGGCGTCCGACGATGAAGGACATCGCTCAGCGTGCCGGGGTCTCGGAGAGCGCCGTGTCCTTCGCGCTCAACGACCGGCCCGGCGTCTCGGAGATCACCCGTGACCGGATCCGGCGCGTCGCCGAACAGCTGGGCTGGCGGCCGAGCACGGCGGCCCGCGCACTGTCCGGCGAGGGCTCGGCGACGGTCGGCCTCGTGCTGGCACGGCCGGCCGCGACGCTGGGCGTGGACTCCTTCTTCCTGCAGCTGATCTCGGGTATCCAGGAGATCCTGGCGGAGCGTCAACTCGGTCTGCTCTTCCAGGTGGTGGAGGATGTGCCGACCGAGTGCGCGGTCTACCGCCGCTGGTGGGCCGAGCACCGGGTCGACGGTGTCCTGGTGGTCGACCCGCGGACCGAGGACCCGCGTCCGGAGCTCCTCGACGAGCTGGGCCTGCCCGGTGTCGTCATCGGCGGACTGCCGGACCAGCATCCCAACCTGTCGCAGGTACGCGCCGACGACACCGGGGCGATGGCTTCCGTCGTGGGCCGGCTGTACGAGCTGGGGCACCGGCGGATCGTGCATATCGCGGGCCTGCCGTCACTCGCCCACACCGACCGTCGCATCCGCTCGCTGCGCGCCGAGGCCGGCCGGCGCGGGCTGACCGAGGTCCGGTCACTGGCCACGGACTACTCCGACGCCGAGGGCGCTGCGGTGACCCGCCGGGTGCTGGAAGGGAGCACACCGCCCACCGCACTCATCTACGACAACGACGTGATGGCAGCGGCCGGAGCAGCCGTCACGGCGGGCCTTGGCCTCTCCGTTCCCGGCGACGTGTCGATCGTCTCGTGGGAGGACTCCGTGCTGTGCCGCATGGTCCATCCCTGGCTGACGGCACTCTCCCGGGACACGGTCGCCTTCGGGCGGATCGCCGCACAGGAACTGACCGCTCTGCTCGACGGCGGCGCGGCCCGGTCGGTGCCAGTGCCGCTCCCCCGGCTGATCGAGCGGGAGAGCACGGCGCCCACCGGAGACGACCTGGCCACGGGCGTCTCCTAGACCTGGCGCGGAGTGTCACCGGTGGTGGTCGGGGTTTGCACGGAGGGCAGTCTGCTCGGCCCAGATCGTCTTGCCGGTCGATGTGTAGCGCGTTCCCCAATGCTGGGTCATCCGTGCGACGAGGAAGAGACCTCGGCCGCCTTCGTCCTCACTGCCGGCATGACGCAGATTGGGTGAGGTGTGTCCGGTGTCGGAGACCTCGCAGATCAGGGTCTGGTCGCGGATGAGCCGCAGTTGGATCGGGCCGGCGGCATACCGGAGGGCGTTGGTGACGAGCTCGCTCACCACCAGTTCGGTGGTGAAGACGAGGTCGTCCAGTCCCCAGGCGCCGACCTGCTCGGTGGCCACGGCCCGGGCGCGGCCGACCTCCTCCGGATCGGCGGCCAGTTCCCACTCGGCCACCTGGTGGCGGTCCAGCTTCTGTGTACGGACGAGCAGCAGCGCGGCGTCGTCGTCCACGGGGCCCGGCAGCAGCGCCGCGACTGCCTGGTCGCACAGCTCGTCCAGCGGGCGTCGATGCTCGGTGAGCACTGCGCCGAGCGTTTCGAGCTGGACGTCGACGTCCCGGTCGCGGCTCCGGACGAGGCCATCGGTGAACAGGGCGATGAGGCTGCCTTCCGGCAGTTTCATCTCCACGCTCTCGAAGGGCACGGCGCCCAGGCCGAGGGGCGGCCCCGCGGGAAGGTCGGGGAAGGTGACGGTGCCGGAACCGGAGTCGACGACCGCGGGAGGCGGATGCCCGGCCCGCGCCATGCGGCACACTCCGGACACCGGGTCGTACACGGCGTACAGGCACGTCACCCCGAGCGCTTCGTCGTGGGGCACCTGCTCGCCCTCGTCAAGAACCGCCGCCTGCTCGTTGGCGCCCTCCCCGACGAGGTCGTCGAGGCGCGCGAGAAGCTCCTCCGGCGCGAGGTCCAGCCGGGCCAGCACCCGTACGCTCGTCCGCAGACGGCCCATGGTGGCGGCAGCGCGCAGCCCGTGACCGACCACGTCTCCCACAACCAGGCCCACCCGCGCGCCCGACAGAGCGATGACGTCGAACCAGTCGCCGCCCACCCCGGCCCTGCTGTCCGCCGGCAGATAGCGGTACGCCAGCTCAACTGCCGTCAGCTGCGCCAGATTCTGCGGCAGCAGACTGCGCTGGAGCATGAGGGACGCGGCGTGCTCACGGGTGAAACGGCGGGCGTTGTCGATGCATACGGCGGTCCGCGAGACAAGCTCGTCGGCCACGGCCCGCTCTCCGTCGTCGAACGGCACGGGGTGGCAGTCCCGCGAGAAGGTGACCAGCCCCAAGGTGGCTCCTTCGGCACGCAGCGGAACGACCAGCCGCGAGCGCGGCGGCAGTTGCCCATTACCGCGCTCCGTATCCGCCGGGCCATCCAGCACCGGACGGCCGGAGGACAGGCTGCGTGCCTGGGGCGAATCCGGCGGGTAGTCGACTCGCTCCCGTCCCGCAGGCCGCGCCCCTCCCGGGCCCGCCCGCTTGGATTCCGGTTCCTCCCACACTCGGACCATGTCCCGCGCGTGCACGGATCCCTGCGTGGGCTGATCACCTGCCAGCACGACCTCCAGGAGGTCGACCATGACCGCGTCGGCGAATTGCGGGACGGTGACCACGCAGAGTTCCTGCGCCGTACGGACCATGTCCAGGGTCGTACCCACCTGTCCGCCGGCCCGCACCAGGAGATCCAGCCGCTGCTGTGCGAGGTGGGCGTCGGTGATGTCCACGGTTTCCTCGCACACGCCCAGCGAGACACCCCCGGCGTCCTGCAGCCGGTAGTACGAACAGGACCAGACGTGGTCGTGCTCCGGGTCCACGGGCGGGTGGCCGCTGTAGTGCAGCCCGATGACAGGCTCGCCGGTGGCGAGGACCCGCCGCATCATCTCCTCCAGAGTCGGCGGATACCCCGGGGACAGGACCTTGCCATGGGTCACCATCTCGTCCGGGCCCATGCCGACGTACTGCGAAGGACCCATCTCCTGACGCAGGGCGGAGTTTGTCCACACGACCCGCAGATCCGTGTCGTAGACGGCCAGACCGACGGGTGACTCGGTGGCCAGTCCCCGGAGCATCGACTGCAGGGACTCCCACTCCTCCGTTTCCTCCGCATCGGCCACCGCGAGGAGCCAGGCGGGCCCGGCGCCCTCGTGGGTCAGCGCATGCGTTGCCGTCACAACGCGGACGATATGGCCGTCCCGGTGACGCATATGGAGCACCTGACGGCCACCATGTGCCGCGCCCGCCAGGTCTGCCGCCGGGTGGATGTCGTCGACGGGCTCCACGACCAGAGCGCCGATCGGGCGCTGAAGCACCTCCTGGGGCGGATATCCCAGCAGCCCCTGCGCCTTCGGACTCCATCCGACGACCCTGCCCTCGGCATCCAGCACAGCCGTGGCTGCCCTGGTGACATCCAGGGGGCCACGGAAGCCGGCATCCTCGGCTGCGTTCACTACGCTCATGGCGCCTGCCGTGGGACGTCGGCCCAGCGGGCGGCGAGCAGCAGCGCGATGTCGTCGGGCCTGTCGGTGGCCTGTCTGGCCGCGAGGATCAGTCGGTCCGCCGCGTCGGCGAGAGGGTCCGAGCCGACTGTGGCGAGTGCGCTGCGCAGCCGCTCGATGCCGAGGTCGATGTCGATTCCCGGCTGCTCCACCAGTCCGTCGGTGTAGAGAGCCAGGACGGCGCCCGGCTCGAGCAACATTTCGGTGACGGGGTACGACGCCTCCCCGTCGACGCCGAGCACGACGCCACCGGGGATGTCCAGGACCTCGGTCCTGCCGTCGGGATGGCGCAGCAGAGGCTGGGGGTGCCCGGCCCGTACGGCCTGCGTGGTGCCGGATTCCCGGTCGAGGACGATATAGCAGCAGCTGGCGAACTGGCCCGGATCGAGGTCGATGAGCAGCCGGTTGGTGCCACTCATCACCTCCTGCGGGTCATGCCCGCTGAGCGCGAAGGCACGTACGGCGCTGCGCAGTTGACCCATGGTGGCGGCGGCGGAGACACCGTGTCCCTGTACATCGCCGATGACCAGGGCCAGCTCCCCGCAGCCGGTCTCCACGACGTCGTACCAGTCGCCCCCGACTTCCATGCCCTGGGTGCCGGGGAGGTACCGCCCGACAGTGTCGACAAACTGGAGTACGGGCAGCCGGTGCGGAAGCAGGGCATCCTGCAGACCACGGGCGAGTGCGGCTTCGGAGTCGTAACGCTGGGCTCGCTGGAGGGCCTGCGCGATGAGTCCGGCGAGTGCGGTGAGGACGGTGCGCTCTTCCGGGCTGAAGCCGCGCGGATGGTCGAAGCCGAGGATGCAGGAGCCGACGGGGCGGCCGGAGGCGATCAGTGGCAGGAAGGCCCGGGCGCCGACGTCCGCGTCGATGGGGATGCCGGGGTAGGCGGCGGCCAGGCGCTCCATGGACTCGAAGAAGATGGGGCGGCCGGAGGTGAGCGTCTCGACGCCGGGCAGCCGGGCGTCGAGCGCGACGCCGTCGAAGCGGTCGAGGAAACCCTTCGGGAAACCGGTCTCCCAGGCCAGATAGAGATGTCTTTCGTTCAGCAGGTAGATCGCCAGTTGACGACCGCCGAAGGCGGGCAGCAGTTCCTCCGTGACCACTGCGGACACCTGACGGGCTGTAACGGCCTCCGTCAGCGCGATGGCCAGGGCGACCGGGCGGTACAGCGACGACGCACGGTCGGTCGGGGAGCCGAACCCGGGGCCCGGCCTGACGATGGACCCTGACGCGTAGGCCGGTTCTTCCGCCGGGGTCAGTGTGGCGGTCAGGCCGTCGTGGCCGGGGTAGAGGGAGACCGTCAGCCATTCCTTGGGCCCGCGGCGGGCCATGAAGTGGACGGGGTCGTACCCGAACAGTGCTGCCCGGTAGTGGTCCTCGTAGGCGGGGTGCCCGAACCACGGCAGGACCTCCCACAGGACGCGTCCGGCCAGCTCGGACCGTGCGTGACCGAGCAGAGTCTCCGCATTGCGGTTGATGTGGGTGATCCGCCCGAGCCGGTCGAGCGAGAAGATTCCCCGCGGGAGCCGGTCGGTCGCCTCGGCGACGACCGGCCCGATGCCGAGGTCCACCAGGTAACCGGTCAGGTGGCTGCCCGGACCGTCGCCGGGCGGCTGTGTGCGGCGGCCCGAGAGTTCGAGCAGATGCAGCCGTCCGTCCGGTCCCCGCAGCCACATCCTGCGCGACACCGGCCCGCCCGATGTGGCGGCGTGGGCGGCGACGGCCCACAGTCCGTACGCGTCCTCCGGCGCCAGATGCTCCGCCAGAGCCTCGATGGTGCCGGTAAAGCCCGCCGGGTCGGAGCCGAGGATCGTGCACAGCTCGTCGTCGGCGGTTACGGCGCCGCTGTCGAGGTCCCAGTCGAAGTAACCGATCCGCACCGGTGGGGTGGAGGCGGTGGGCAACTGGACGGGCATCGGTTCACCGTCCCACTCGACGAGCCCTCCGTCCGCGCCCAGCTCCGCCAGCGCGGTTCCGAGGCGCCTTGCGGCAGTTTGCATCCGGCGGCGGTCGGAGTGGTCGACCGGATGTCCGGGCGTGGCGGGCCGCAGCACCACCAGCACGCCGAACTTCTCGTCGCCGCCGACGACAGGCGCGTACAGCGAGCCGAAAGGGTACGGCAGGCCCGCCATGAGCTGCGGGAACCGGCGCATGGCCTCCTCGGCGTCGCCGAGGAGGACAGCCTGACCGGAGCGGTAGGCCTCGGCCACCGGGAACGGGCGGTTCACGTGCATACGCCACCAGGGGCGGAACAGCCGGACGGGCAGCCCGGCGAGCACGGCCAACCGCAGCAGCCCCTGCGTGCGGGAGCGCAAATAGACGCCGCCGGCGTACCCGCCGACAGCTTCGGTCGCGCCCACCGCGGCTTGTGCGAGCACCAGGGACAGCTCGTCCGGAACTCGGCCGCTGCCGTTCAGTCGCCCGGGCATTGCCCCACTCTGGCTCTGCGGGGTGTACCCGGCCGCGCCGTACCAGGTCACACAGCCAGCATGCTCCCCGGCAGCCGTGCCGCGCATCTCAGTGCACCTGATCTGCCTGACCACAGCGAGGCCCCGCCGCCGAGGCGGCGGGGCCCGTTCGGGCGCTGAGGGCCGTCAGCGCATCGGGTCGATGTTCGGGCCACCGGAGCCGGGGGCGGAACGGGCGCGAGTGCGCAGGCGACTGGGAGCGAGACCGGTTCGACGGTCGTCCATGGCGGCCATGGCCAGGCCGAGCAGCAGGGCCACGAGGCCGACGATGATGTTGTTGACCATGGTGCGCACCGTATCCACGTTGCCGGAGACGACCCACGGAGAAATGATCGTCCATGCTCCGATGGCTATGGCGCACCAGGCCATGGCGTGGGTCCGCTCGTATGCCGAGCCGAACCCGCCCATGCATATGGCGTAGGCAACGCCGGTGATCAGATTGCAGACGGCCAGAGTGGTGAGGCCGTTGAACCCGACTATCCACGGTGAGGCGGCCAGGTACAGGCCCGTGAGCAGGGCGAGGGTCTCGATCGCCTGGGCACGGGGAGTGGTGGTCGCCCGTTCGAACCGAGATCGCATCTCGGCCAGGTCGGGGTGTTGCTCAATGCTCGGATGGGTGGTCATACGGGCCGCCTCCTATAGAAGCCTTTATCTGCCCTTTAACTCCATGAAACGCTTACCCGGCATGCCGGTCAACAGGCGACACAGAAGCACCTTTGGCCAATGCTCCGCCTGCGGGTTCAGCGCTACTTGGCGGGCTCGATGTTCTGGTTGGCGTGGAACAGATTGTGCGGATCGTAGATCCGCTTGATCTCCGCGAGCCGGTCGTAGTGGTCCCGGTAGGTGGCCTTGACCCGGTCCTGGCCCTCGCCCGCGCCGAGGAAGTTCACGTACGAGCCGCCCATGGAGTACGGCTGCAGCTCTTCCCAGTAGTCGACGGCCCACTGCTTGATCGTCTGCGCGTTGGCCGGGTCGGGGTCGATACCGGCGATGACACCGGACCAGACGGCGTCCCGGTAGGCCCACGCGGTGTCGTCCGCGCCGACCTTGTGGGCCGCCCCGTCGACCGGGTAGAGATGCATGGTCGACAGGTCGGTGGGGAGGTTCTCGCCGTACTTGAGGTGCACATCGATGGCTTCGTCCGTGATCCGGTCGAAGAAGGACCCGCGCCAGTACCACTGCAGGCCGGCGGGGATCAGTTCGTCGAACATGGTCTGCAGCGCGGGGTACGGCATCGGTGCCGTGAAGTGGAAGGCCGGCCGGCCGGGCTCGGTCACGGGCGCGAGAGTCTCCTCGAGGCGGGCCAGGTCTCCTGTCCAGCACCACACGACGCCGCACATCTTGTGCCCATGGATCTCTTCCGGGAACGGCGGACCCGGCGGAACTGTGAGCAGCGCGAAGAAGCCGTAGAGGTCCTCGGGTGCCTGCGGCAGGAAGTCGCGGTACCACCGCAGCACCTCGCGGGTGCTGTCGACCGGCCAGACGGTGATTGCGACACCCACGGTGTGCACCGGGTTCAGCCGGAAGTCGAACGAGGTGACGATGCCGAAGTTCCCGCCACCGCCGCGCAGCGCCCAGAACAGGTCCGGGTTCTCCCTCTCGCTCGCGGTGACGAAGCTGCCGTCGGCGAGCACGACGTCCGCGGACAGCAGATTGTCCACCGTCAGACCGTACTTGCGGGTCAGGTAGCCGTGACCGCCGCCGAGGGTGAGGCCTCCGACGCCCGTTGTCGACATGATGCCGGCGGGGGTGGCGAGGCCGAAGGCGTGTGCGGCGTGGTCGAGATCGCCGAGAACACTGCCGCCGCCCACCCTGGCGGTCTTCGCGGCGGGGTCGACGCGCACCCAGCGCATCGGCGACAGGTCGATGGTGACGCCGTCGTCCACCAGACACAGGCCCGGGCCGCTGTGTCCGCCGCCCCGTACGGCGAGTTCGAGACCGTGGTCGCGGATGAAATCGACCGCATCCATCACATCCGCCGCGTCCGTGCACCGCACCATGGCAGCCGGCTCACGGTCGATCATTGCGTTGTAGATCTTGCGGGCCTGGTGGTACTCCGGGTCCTTGGGGCCGATGACCGGACCGCGCAGGGCAGTCCGCATTCCTTCCAGAGTGGTGCCGTCCATCGTGATCTCCTCGACGAGGTGCAGACCGCAAACCCGCCAGGCCTTTCGGCCATTCCGGCTGCAGCATCCCGGCCTCGCCGCCGTGGTAGTCGCCGACGGCGGGCCCCGGCCCGGGTCGTCTGGAAGCCCGGGCTCTCTCAGACAGCCGACCAACTCGCTCAGCGGCTGAGCGGAACAGCGGCCGAGCGGAACAGGGGCAGGGACGGATGTCGCCTCTCCTGCTGGGCTGTTGCTGAGCAACAGTGCGTGCCAGCGGTCCGGCACCGTCATGGGCCGCAAGCGCAGCCGGACGCCGCAGAGCTGACATGACCAGCGTCCCGCCGGTCGGCGAGCGGCGCAATCCCGCCGCATCGCCAGGTGCCCGGGCCCGGCTCGGAGAGCACCATGGGGCCATGGACGGAAGCATCGGGGACATCAGCGCACCAGGGCGCATCGCCGAACCCGACGAAGGCATCAGCATCGAGGAACTGGCGCTCGCGGCCCGCAACCACGGGCTGCCGCTGGAGGCTTTGCGCTACGACCTCACCCCGGCCGGACTGCACTACGTACTGGTCCACTACGACATCCCCGCCGCCGATGCCGACGCGTGGAAGCTCACCGTCGGCGGCCGGGTGCGCACCCCGCTGACCCTGGACATGCGCACGCTGCTGTCCTTTCCGGCCGTCACTCAGCGCGTGACGATGGAGTGCGCGGGCAACGGCCGGGCCCGGCTCTCACCACGGCCGGTGAGCCAGCCATGGCTGGTCGAGGCGGTGGGAACAGCCGAGTGGACCGGCGTGCCGCTGCGCACACTGCTCGCCGAGGCGGGGGTGGAGCCGGATGCCGTCGAGGCCGTGTTCACCGGAGCCGATCATGGCGTGGAGCGCGGCATCGAGCAGGACTATCAGCGCAGTCTCCCGTTGTCCTTGGCCACGGGCCGCGATCCCGAAGTGCTGGTGGCGTACGAGATGAACGGCCGGCCCTTGCCGCCGCAACACGGCCATCCACTGCGGCTGATCGTTCCCGGGTGGTACGGCATGGCGCACGTGAAGTGGCTGCGCGACATCACCCTCATCGACGTCCCGTTCACCGGATTCCAGCAGGCGGTGGCCTACCGCTACCGTCAGTCGCCGGAAGATCCCGGCGAGCCGGTCACGCGGATTGCTCCGCGTGCCCTCATGATCCCGCCCGGGTTCCCGGACTTCATGTCCCGCACCCGTGTCGTACGCCCCGGCCGGGTGCGACTGGAGGGCCGGGCGTGGTCCGGCCGTGCCCCGGTGACAACGGTCGAGGTGAGTACCGACGACGGGCGCTCCTGGAGCGATGCCGAGCTCGCCCCGCCGGACGGACATGGCTGGGCCTGGCGCCATTGGCAGGCGTCCTGGACCGCCACGCCGGGCAGCCATGTGCTGAGCGTGCGGGCCACTGACGCCGAGGGCCACAGCCAGCCGCTCAGCCAGCCGTGGAACCGCGGTGGGTTCGCGAACAACCTCGTCCAGCGGATTTCCGTGCTGTGCACACCCGGGGCGTAGCACCGAAGACGGTGGAGCGTCGAAGAGGCAGCTCCGACAATCTCCGCCTTCGGACGGTCAGAGCCTCTCGGACTCGGAACGTCTCGGCCTCAGAGCGTCTCGGACAGCGAATCCGCCAGCCGCCGACGCGCAGTCCGGGCGGCCGGCACCGCCGCGGCCGCGACCGCGCCCAGAACTGCCCCGACCACCACCGACACCAGCAGTACGGCAGGCGGGACATGGGCGATCCCGGCTCCCATACCGCTGGAACGACCCTGGGTGTCCACCAGCCAGCTGCCGAACAGCACCCCGAGCCCGGTGCCCAGCGTGGCGGCCACCAGCGCCGTGAAGCCGGCGGCCGCCACGATCGCCGAGCTGATCTGCCGCGGTGTCAGGCCGATCGCCTTGAGCGCGAGCAGATCGCGGCCGCGGTCACGGACCCCGGTACTGATCAGTGTCAGCAGCTCGAGGAACCCGATCAGGGCCAGCACCCCGACCAGCGCCGCGATCACGCCCCGCGCCGGTTCCAGCCGGTCCGCCGGATTGGCCGTCTCGCGGATCTCCAGCGCGCCCCCGGCCCTCTCGGCGAGAGCGCTGCTCACCGCCCGGGGATCCGCGCCGGGCCGCAGGACGAGCAGGTGGAAGTCCGGCCGCAGTGCGGGATCGCGTTCCTGGAGCGTGTCGACCGTCGTGGAGATCACCCGGCCGCCGGCTTCCGGTTCGATGCTGCGGCCGACGATGTGCAGAATCTGCGGCCGTCCTTCCACCGTCATCCGCACCCAGTCGCCGACCCGTACATCCAGCAGATCGAGCAGCCCTTGGCCGGCGACCGCCTCGTCGAGGCCATCGACGGTGCGCCCCTCGACGACGGTGAACGGATAGGGGGCGCGGGCGGTGCCGAGCCCGCGCAGGGTGATGGTGCCGGTCTGGCCGGGTACCAGGGCGGCGACCTCCACGCCGGGGTGGACCGCGGCGACGTCCGGCGGCGCGGTCAGCGCGCGGTCCAGTTCCTGGCCGGTCAGACTGCCGGGCTGCTCGGCCCGTACGGTCAGCGCCGCGGGCACGCCCATCTCCGCGGGGCGGCTGCGGAACATGTCCAGAGTGGACCAGGCGACCAGCGCAACCGTGATCATGAGCAGCGGCAGCGCAAGGCGGGCCACGGTGATCAGGGTGCGAGTCCGCCTGGGGAAGGCCGCCCGCCAGCCGAGCACCAGCGCCGGCGGCACCCGCATTCCCAGTGCCCGGCGCCCCAGCCCGGTCATCGGTGCGGCCGAGGGCAGGGCCGCCCGGGCGACGGGTACCGGCGGTACTCGTCCGGCCCGCCAGGCGGCCAGTCCGGTGGCGGTCGCGATCAGCAGCACCGCGCCGCTCGGGACGCCGAGCATCACAGCGGTGTGCCCGGGCAGCTCCTGCCACACTCCGGCCGCATCCCCGATCCGGCCGGGTATCCGGGCACCCAGAAGGGCAATCGCCGCCGTGCCCAGCGTGACCCCGAGCAGCGCGAAGGCGAGGTGCTGGACGAGGAAGCCGCGTACCACCTGGCCCGGGGTGAACCCGATCGCTTTGAGGATCGAGATATCTCTCAGCTGTCCACGGATACGGGCGCTGATCGCCCCGGATGCGGCGAGCGCGGCGGCCAGCAGCGCGCCCAGCCCGAACACGGCGAACAGCTGCCCGAGAAGCCGGTCGTCGCTCCCGGCCTCGGCGCGGGCCTGCTGCCACTTGGTCACCTGGGCGACCCGGTCGGCGCCGAGCAGGGTGACTGCCTGCTGGACGGTGAAGTCGATGTCGGCCGGATCGTCCAGCCGCAGCCCGACGCTCTGCCCGGTGCTGTGTGGCGCCACGGCGTCGAGCGTGCCCGGCAGCACCCATCCGATGCCGGGCTCACCGCCCGGTCGGTAGCGGGGTTCCGCGGCTTCGGCGACACCTGCCACCCGGAGGGTGCGGGCCGTGCCGTCCGATCCCGCGACGGTGAGGGTGTCGCCCGGCTCCGCCCACAGCACACGCGCGACCGAGCTCTCCAGCACGACGCCCGCTGTCTGTGTATCGAGCCAGTGGCCCGCGGTGACGAGCGGCCTGGCGATCTGCGGCGGCTCGGTACCGGCCGCGCGCAAGGACACGCTCGCCCTGGCGCCACGGGACTCCAGGGTCGCCCGACCGGTGCGGTACGGCCCCGAGACACCGGCGACACCGTCCAGCCCGGACAGCGCGTCCGTGTCCGCGGCGACGCGGGTGTGCAGCCAGACGTGCGCGCCCTTGGACTGGGTGAAGATCCGCTGCCAGGGGTTGGCGGCGTAGCTGAACAGGGCCACGGCGAGCAGCAGTGAGGCGATGATCCCGGCGCTGGCCAGGACGACGAAGAGCGACTGTCCGCGGTGTGCCCTCAGATCGGCATGCGCCCAGCGCAGAGTGGCCCGCACGGTCACTCCTTCAGTTCGAGTACGCCGGAGACTCCGCCGCCCGGGCCGCGGCGCCCCGCTCCGAGCGCGGCGTCGTCGGCTATGCGTCCGTCGAAGAAGCTGATGACCCGGTCGGCAGCGCTGGCCATCCGGGCGTCATGGGTGACCAGCAGGATGGTCTGCCCGCGCTGGTGGAACCGGGAGAGCAGCCGGAGCACTTCCCGGGTGCCCTTGCTGTCCAGGCTGCCGGCCGGTTCGTCGGCGAGCAGCAGCGCGGGATGGTTCACCAGCGCCCTGGCCAGGGCAACGCGCTGCTGCTCGCCGCCGGAGAGCTCGCCCGGCATGGACCGCTCCCTGCCTTCGAGGCCGAGTTCGGCGAGCAGTTCGGCCCGGCTGTCCCGGGCTGCCCTGGGTGAGGCACCGGCGAGCAGCGCGGGCAGTTCGACGTTGTCGGCGACGGTGAGATCGGAGACCAGGTTGAAGAACTGGAACACGATGCCGATGCTCCGGCGGCGCAGCACCGCCCAGCGGGCCTCGCGATACTCGTCCACCCGGCGGCCGTCGAGCCAGAGACGGCCGCTGTCGGGCCGCTGGAGTCCGCCGATCAGATGCAGCAGTGTGGACTTGCCGGCGCCGGAGGGCCCGGTGACGGCGACGAATTCGCCGGGCTGGACGGTGAGATCCACTCCGCGTACGGCTTCCACGGGTGAGCCTTCGCCGCGATGGGTCTTGGTCAGGCCCTCGGCGCGCACGATGGGCACCGTGTCTCCCCGACCGGTTGCGGCTCCGGACTCGCCCAGCACGGCAGGAGCGGCGTCGTCGCTCATTCCAGCTCCTCCTGACAGCGTTCCAGCCAGTCGAGGTCGGCCTGCAGATGCAGCATCGCGCCCTCGATCAGTAGCTGGGAGACCCTGTTGTTCCGGTCCTCGGATGCGGCCAGCTTCGACAGATCACGCATGGTGTTCAGATACTGCCGCCGCTGTTTGTTGATCAGGGTGACCGGGTCGGCCAGCCCGGACTCCGGGGCGAGGGCGATCTTCATGAAGAACTCGTCCCTTACCCGCGGCTCGTCCGTGGTCTCGTCGAACCAGGCGAGCACGGCCTCACGCCCGGCATCGGTGAGCCGGTACGTACGCTTGTTGGGCCTGCCCGACTGCTCGACGTCCTCGCCGGCGATCAGACCGACCTTTTCCAGCCGCCCGAGGGTGACGTAGATCTGGCCGACGTTCGGCTGAGGGTACGCGGCGCCCAGGAGCTTCTCAAGGTCCTGCTTGAGCTCGTAACCGTGCGCCGGGCCACGGGAGAGGAGTGCCAGGAGCGGCAGCCGCACGCGCTCCCCTCCCTCCCGCTCCGTAGTTTCTTGTTGGCTCGGATACGGGCTGTGGTTCGCGCCACCCGCCTTCTCCGCCTGGGCATCTAGTATCGCCCATGCCTAACGGGTATACATAGGCCACATGGGACGGCGGCGCAGCCGGATCGGTGCACTGGGAGGAACCTATGCGGTGGATGCACGCCGCGGGTAGGGGGCTTCTGGTTGTCGCGGTGCTGCTCGCGGGTTACGCGGGCTTCGCCACCCAGCCCGGTGCCGGCGACCCCAAGGGCCGCGGCCCCATGACGCTGGTGACCGCGGGCGATCTCACCGACTATCTCGGTCCGCTGCTGGACGACTGGAATCGCAGCCGTCCGAAGGAGAAGGTCACGCTCGTCGAGCTGCCCGACTCCGCGGACGAGACCCGGGCCCAGATGATCAGCGAACTGCGGTCCGGCAGCGACCGGTTCGATGTACTGAACATCGATGTGGCCTGGACCTCCGAGTTCGCGGCGGCCGGCATGATCTCGCCGCTGCGGCCGGGCCGGTTCCCGCTGAACACCTTCCTGGCGCCCGTGGTGGACACCGCAACCTTCGACGGCCGCCTGTATGCGGTTCCGTATGTCACCAACGCCGGCTTGCTGTACTACCGCAAGGACATCCTGGAGCGGGCGGGCGAACGGCCGCCGCGCACCTGGGCGGAGCTGGCCCGGCTTGCCCGGACGATCGCTCCCCGGTACGGCATGGACGGCTACGCCGGTCAGTTCCTGCCGTACGAAGGACTGACGGTCAACGCCACCGAAGCCGTGCACTCGGCGGGCGGCTCGATCCTGCGGGACGACGGCGCGCTGGTGACCGTGGACTCGGCCGCGGCCCGTGCCGGACTCGAGTTCCTGGCGGGCGGAGTGCGGGAGGGCTGGATCTCCCCCAAGGCCCGCGGGTACAAGGAGGAGGAGTCCCGGCAGGCGTTCCAGGACGGCCGGCTGCTCTTCCTGCGGAACTGGCCCTATGTGTATGCGATGGCCAACGCCAAGGGGTCGAAGGTGGCCGGCAAATTCGGCGCCGTGCCGCTGCCGGGACCGTCCGGGCCGGGCACCAGTGTGCTGGGCGGCTCCAATCTCGCGGTCAGCAGCCACTCCCGGCATCCGGAGTCGGCCGCCGATCTGATCGCCTATCTCACCAGCGAGCGCGTCCAGCGGCAGGTGCTCACCAAGGGCTCGCTGCCGCCGGTGCGCGCCTCGTTGTACGAGGACCCGGCTCTGATCCGGGCCTACCCGTATCTGCCGACGCTTCGGCAGAGCGTGCTGGCGGCCGAGCCGCGCCCCAAGAGCCCCCGGTACGACCAGGTGAGTCTCGCCGTGCAGGCCGTCGTACAGGACGTCATGGCGCTGCGGCAGACGCCGCAGCAGGCCGTGGCCCGGCTGTCCCGCGAGCTGGGATCGATCTCTCGCAAGGGCTGAACCTGCGCACTCCTTCACACCGGTCACTACTTACATGTTAAGTACTGGCCGGTTTTTGTATACCCCCAAATTCTCGGGCATATCCGGCAGATTTTCACCGCATCGTTGACACCTTCCCGTCACCGCTACTTAACATGCATGCATAACAGCGCACCCGCTCTGGGGCGCTCTCGCATCCAGCAGGAACAGGTCAACGCGAGATGCTCACAGCTCTTCCGGCCGCCCTCGGCCAGCCCTCCCGCACCGCCACCGCCCCCGCCTGGTGGCGCGATGCGGTGATCTACCAGGTCTACGTCCGCAGCTTCCTCGACAGCACCGGGGACGGCATCGGTGACCTGGCCGGCGTACGGGCCGGGCTTCCGTACTTGAGGAAGCTCGGTGTCGACGGCATCTGGCTCAGCCCGTTCTATCCGTCGCCCCAGCACGACCACGGCTATGACGTCGCCGACTACCGCGATGTCGACCCCGTCTACGGCGACCTGGCCGAATTCGACCTGCTGATGGCCGACGCCCGCCGACTCGGGCTCAAGCTGCTGCTCGACATCGTCCCCAACCACTGCTCCAGCGAGCACCCGTGGTTCGGTGAGGCGCTCGCCGCCGGTCCCGGCAGCGCCGCCCGCACCCGGTTCCACTTCGCCGACGGCCGCGGCCCGGACGGCGCGGAGCCGCCCAACAACTGGCGGGCGATGTTCGGCGGCCCCGCCTGGAACCGGATCACCGAAGCCGACGGCACCCCCGGGCAGTGGTATCTGCACCTGTTCACTCCGCAGCAGCCCGACCTGAACTGGCGCAACCCCGAGGTCGGCGACTCCTTCGAGCAGGTGCTCCGCTTCTGGCTGGACCGGGGCGTGGACGGCTTCCGTATCGATGTCGCCGCCGGCCTCTTCAAGCACCCGGAGCTGCCCGACTCGGCCGACCCCGCCGCCGACGAGCGCTCCCGGGACTCGGTGAACCCGCTTGCCTGGAACCAGCCCGAGGTCCACGAGGTGTGGCGGCGCTGGCGCTCGGTCTGCGAGGAGTACACGGCGCGGGACGGCAACGAGCGGCTACTGGTCGGCGAGGTCTCCGTACCGACCGCGCGCGAACACGCGGAGTATGTACGGCCCGACGAGCTGCACCAGGCCTTTTTCTTCGATCTGCTCAGCGCCCCCTGGGATGCCGACGCCTTCCGGACCACCATCACGGAGGCGATACGCGACATCGCGGGAACCGGCTCCACCGTCACCTGGGTGCTCAACAACCACGACCAGGTCCGCACGGTCACCCGTTACGCGGGTGAGCCCGGCGTGGAGGCCAGTGGGCTGGGTGCGGCACGGGCCCGCGCCGCCGCACTGCTGATGCTGGCGCTGCCCGGTGCCGCGTACGTCTATCAGGGCGAGGAGCTCGGCCTCCCGGAGGTCCTGGACCTGCCGGACGATGTGCTCACCGACCCGATCTTCCACCGCACGGGCAGCCGCAAGCGCATCAGGGACGGCTGCCGGGTACCGCTGCCGTGGTCAGGTCACGCCTCCCCGTTCGGCTTCAGCCAGGGCGCGGCCGGAGCCAGGCCCTGGCTGCCGCAGCCCGAGTGGTTCGCCGAACACGCCACCGACCGGGCGCTGGCCGACACCCGCTCCTTCTGGCACCTCTACCGCGAAGGGCTCCAGCTCCGCCGCAGTCTTCCCCAGCTGGGCGAGGGCAGCCTGCGCTGGCTTGAGTCGCCGCCGCAGGTCCTCGCCATGGTCCGGGGCGACGGCCTGATCTGCGCGGTCAACTTCGGCACCGAACCCGTCGCCGCGCCGGTCGCCGGTACACCTCTCCTCTCCAGCGGCCCCTGCGCGGACGGTGTGCTCCCCGGAGCGACCGCCGCGTGGTGGACGGGCGACTGCCCCACCCCCTGAACTCCCCGATCCCCACCCTCTTGGAAGGACTGTCACCATGCGACGACTCT
This sequence comes from Streptomyces sp. NPDC060064, assembly GCF_042736455.1. NCBI lineage: Bacteria > Bacillati > Actinomycetota > Actinomycetes > Kitasatosporales > Streptomycetaceae > Streptomyces > Streptomyces sp. NPDC060064. The sequence goes on along the minus strand of NZ_JBHWWF010000002.1, from coordinate 31,249 downwards.
CAACGAACCGGCGGACAGCTGCGGCCGCCTCCACGGCACTCGCCCTCGCCCTCGGCGCGACGGCCTGCGGCGGCTCGACCGGCCCGGCGAGCGGCAAGGAGCTCAGCGGCCAGACCGTGACCGTGGCCGGTGTCTGGACCGGCAGCGAGCAGAAGAACTTCCGCAAGGTGCTGGACGCGTTCACCGAACAGACCGGCGCCAAGACGGTCTTCGTGCCCACGGGTGACAATGTCTCCACCTTCGTCGGCAGCAAGATCGAGGGCGGCAACGCCCCGGACGTGGCGATGGTGCCTCAGGTCGGCGTACTCCAGCAGTTCGCCAAGGAGGGCTGGCTCGCACCCCTGTCGCAGAAGACCGCGACGACCGCCGACGCCAACCTCGCCGAGGTGTGGAAGAACTACGGCACCGTCAACAAGACCTACTACGGCCTCTACTTCAAGGCGGCCCACAAGTCGACCGTCTGGTACAGCCCGAGCGCGTTCGAGCAGGCCGGAGTCACGGAGCCCAAGAGCTACCCGGACATGCTCAAGGCGGGCCGTACGCTCGCCGACTCAGGACTCCCGGGCTTCTCCGTCGCCGGTGAGGACGGCTGGACCCTCACCGACTGGTTCGAGAACATCTACCTCTCGCAGGCGGGCCCTGCGAAGTACGACCAGCTGGCCGCCCACACTCTGCCGTGGACCGACGCCAGCGTGGTCAAGGCACTCACCACCCTCGGCGAGGTCTTCAAGGACAAGCAGCTCGTCGCGGGCGGCTCCGCAGGAGCGCTGCGCACCGACTTCCCGGGCTCGATCGAGCAGGTCTTCGGACCCGAGCCCAAGGCCGGCATGGTCTACGAGGGCGACTTCGTCGGCGGTATGGCCAAGGACAACTTCGGCCGCAAGCTCGGCGAGGACGCCAAGTTCTTCCCGTTCCCCGGGGTCGACAGCGGCAAGGCACCGGTGGTGAGCGGCGGCGACGCGGCCGTGGTGCTGAAGGACGGCAAGAACCAGAAGGGGGCGCAGCGGCTGCTGGAGTTCATGGCCACTCCGGAAGCGGCTGCGGTCTGGGCCGGTGCGGGCGGCTTCGTCTCCCCCAACAAGGACGTGAAGCCCGCCTCGTACGCGGACGACACCACCCGTGCCACGGCCAAGTCACTGGTCGAGGCAGGTGACTCGGTCCGCTTCGACATGTCCGACCAGGCCCCGGCCGCGTTCGGCGGAACCAAGGGTGTGGGCGAGTGGAAGCTCCTCCAGGACTTCCTGCGCGACCCCTCGGACCCGAAGGGCACCGCGGCCAAGCTCGAAGCCGCGGCCGCCAAGGCGTACCGGAACTGAGGTCGCACTCCATGGCTGTCACTGTCACCAAATCCGGGCACGCCGCCACCCCGCGGCGGCGTGCCCAGCGCAGCAAGCGGAACATCGCTGTGGTGTTCGTCCTGCCCGCCCTGCTGCTGCTCGGCGCGCTGGTCGTCTACCCGGTGCTGTTCTCCGCCGGCCGCAGCCTCTTCGACGCGAGCGGTGATCGCTTCGTCGGCGGCGACAACTACGCCGAGATATTCAGCGACCCCGCGACGCTCAAAGCGATCCGCAACAGCACCATCTGGGTGGTCGTGGCTCCGGTTCTGCTGACCGGTCTCGGCCTGGTACTCGCCGTGCTCACCGAGAAGGTGCGCTGGGCCACCGCCTTCAAGCTGGTGCTCTTCCTGCCCATGGCCGTGTCGTTCCTCGCCGCCGGCATCATCTTCCGGCTCGTCTACGAGGAGGACCCGGACCGGGGCGTGCTCAACGCCGTGGCCGTCGGCGTACACGACGCCTTCGACGACCGCTCCGCCTACCCCACCGCCAGGGCCCGCGAGAACCAGGGCCTGACCAGGGACACGGGCGGAACGTACAGCACGGCCGACGCGGTCAGGCCCGGGAAGTCGATCAGTCTCGGCTTCGTCGGAGTGGCACCGGACAAGATGCCGGCAGAGGCCCGGCCCGCACATGCCGCGTCATCCGCCGCGCCCGCCGCGGACGAGGTCAGCGGCGTCGTCTACCTCGACTTCACCCCCGGCGGCGGCGGTACGCCGGGCAAGGTCGACCCGGCCGAGAAGGGCCTGCCGGGGATGTCGGTGGAGGCGGTACGGGACGGAAAGGTGGCGGCCACGGCCACCACCGCTGCGGACGGCTCGTTCAACTTCCGCGGCCTGGAAGCCGGTTCGTACACCGTCCGGCTTCCGGCGGAGAACTTCGCGGCACCCTACCAAGGCATTTCCTGGCTCGGCCCGGCGCTGGTGACCCCGGCCATCATCGGCGCCTATCTGTGGATCTGGACCGGATTCTCGATGGTGCTGATCGCAGCAGGGCTCGCTGCTCTCCCCCGGGACTCGCTGGAGGCGGCCCGGATGGACGGCGCCAACGAGTGGCAGATTTTCCGGAAGATCACGGTGCCGCTGCTCACTCCGGTACTGACGGTGGTCTTCGTGACCCTGGTGATCAACGTGATGAAGGTCTTCGACCTCGTCTACATCATCGCGCCGGGACCGGTCCAGGAAGAGGCCAATGTGCTGGCGACCCGGATGTGGCTGGTGTCCTTCGGCGGCGGTAACAACCAGGGACTCGGCAGCGCCTTGAGCGTGCTGCTGCTGCTTCTGGTCGTGCCCGCCATGATCTTCAATGTCCGGCGCTTCCGAAGGAGCGGAAAATGAGCGGCCACAGCACCATCGAGCGCAATTCGTCCCCGCGAACGGCCGCGACCTCCGCCCACCTCGCCACTCTGCCGCGACGCCCGCGCCCGCGTCCGCTGAGCCGGCTGAGCACCTGGTTCGGCAACGGACTGGTCCAGGCCGTCCTGATCGTGGTCGCACTTGTCTGGATCACCCCGCTGGCCGGGCTGTTCCTCTCCTCGATGCGCTCCGAGCAGGACAACGCGACCGAGGGCTGGTGGACGGCGCTGACCGATACCGGGCAGCTGTCCCTCGACAACTACACCGCTCTGTTCGAGAACTCCGGTATCACGCAGGCCTTCTGGAACACCGTGCTGATCTCGGTGCCGGCCACCGCCCTGGTCGTCGGAATCGCGGCGCTGGCCGGATACGCCTTCGCCTGGCTGGAGTTCCCGGGCCGCGATGCGATCTTCCTGGTGGTGGTGGGCCTCCTCGTGGTGCCCGTCCAGATCGGGCTGCTGCCGGTGGCCAAACTGTTCGGCGCCGTCGGACTGTTCGGCACGATTCCGGGTGTGATCCTCTTCCATGTCGCGTACGGACTGCCCTTCGCGATCTTCCTGCTCCGTAACTACTTCGCCGAGATCCCGCGCGAAATGCTGGAGGCCGCGCGGATGGACGGCGGCAGCGAGTGGCGGATCTTCTCCCGGCTGATCCTTCCACTCGGACGGCCGGCGCTGGCCAGCCTGGCCATCTTCCAGTTCCTCTGGGTCTGGAACGACATGCTGGTCGCACTGCTCTTCGCGGACAGCGAGTCCCAGCCGCTCACGGTCGCCCTCCAGTCCGAGATGCGGCAGTTCGGCAGCAATATCGAGGTCCTGGCGCCGGGCGCTTTCCTCTCGCTGGTGGTGCCGCTGGTCGTCTTCTTCGCCTTCCAGCGGCACTTCGTCCAGGGAGTGATGGCGGGCTCCGTCAAATAGCCGGCGTACAAGTGGCCGACGTGCGAACAGCCGACGTGAAGGCCGGGTCCTGAACCCGGCTTCACTGCCGGGGTTCGGCCCACGGTTGGCGCAATGGTGCGGGCGGTGCCCGGCGGGTACGCACACTTGCCGGACACCGCCGCCGCAGCCGAGGAGCCGGCTTGGAGACGAAGCCCGGGCCCGACCTCACGTCCACACCCCTCACATCACTGATGGAGGCGCTGACGCTGACAACGGGCATGGTCGAAGCCGTGAGCCTGCTCGCTCTGGGGTCCGTGTTCACCGCCATGCAGACCGGCAATGTGCTTTTCTTCGGATTCGCGCTCGTGGGCGAGGGCAGCGCGTCCGCAGTGGCGACGTCCGTGTCGCTCGGGTCGTTCGCCGCCGGAGCCCTCCTCGGCGCCCGGCTGGAGTCGGCGATGGAAGCCCGCAAGCGCCGGTGGCTCGTTCTCGCGCTGATCATGGAGTCGGCGCTGCTCGCTGTGGCGGCGTTCACGGCTTGGGGGCTCGTACGGGCGGACGGTGCGCCGTCCGCCCGCCACATCGCGGTGGTCGCCTTGGTGGCGCTCGCCATGGGCATGCGCAATGTGACCGCGATGCGCGCTCATGTGCCGGACCTGCCCACGACCCTGGTCACGCGGACCATCACCGCACTGGTCAGCGGTTCGTCTCTCGGGCACGACACAGCGCTGGGCTACGGCAGCGGCGCCTCGGCCCGCAGGGGCGTCGCCGTCCTCGCGATGTTCACGGGCGGCATCCTCGGCGCATGGCTGCTCCACCTGCACTGGTCACCGACGGGAGTTTTGCTCCTCGTGGCCGCCGTCGTCCTCGCCGTCGCGGCCGCCGTCGCCACCACCTCACGGCACCGTCCTCCGCCGACGATGTGACCCCTGCTTCCCGCTCTCCACCGACGCGGTACGCGATCGGACGATCCCGCGCGCGAGCCGCCACGCTCCGCCTCGTTCCGCCTCGTTCCGCCTTGTTCCACGCAACAGTTCCACCGTGCGGCCACGGTGCGTGAGCTATGTTGCACGAGTGGGACGACAAGGAGGCACACCGGTGCCATCAGGGCAGCAGGCACGCGCACAGGCGTCTGCGATCACGCCGGGAAAGCAGTCTCCGGACGTGGAAGCAGCTCCCACGGACAGGGTTCTCGCACTGTTCGGCGGCCACCGGCTGTCTCCCGCGCAGCGACGCATCGCCCAGTACATGGTCGACCACCTCACCGAGGCCGCGTTCCTGTCGATCACGGATCTCGCGGAACGCGTGGGTGTGAGCCAGCCGTCGGTGACCCGCTTCGCCTCCTCCTTGGGTTTCAGCGGATTTCCCGCGCTCCGAGAGGCCCTCCAGCCGATCGCGCTCAGCGCGGGCACCCAGTCCCCCGATACGCGGGAAGAGATCCGCCGCAATGAGCTGCAGGCAGCCGTCGACGCCGAGATCGAGAACCTGGAGAGTTTGCGCCGTGTTCTGGCCGACCCCAACCAGGTGCTCGAGATCGGCCGCGAACTCGCCCTTTCGACGCCCCTGACCGTTCTGGGCCTGCGGATCTCCGTGTCGCTGGCGGAATACTTCGCCTATGCCGCCAGACGGATCCATCCCGACGTGCGCCTGGTGACCCGCGGCGGCAGCGTCGCCTACGACGCGCTGCTCCAGTCGCGGGAGGCAGGCGGGACCTGGATGCTGGCGTTCGCGATGCCCAGGCACGCCAACGAGACCCTGGCAGCGATGCGGGCCGCCCGTAGGACGGGGCTGCATGTCGCGCTGATCACCGACCTGACCCTCGGGCCGCTCGTGGACGAAGCCGATGTGGTGCTCACCGCCGGCACCGGATCACGTCTCGTTTTCGACTCCTACGCGGCGCCGGTGGTCATGTCCGCCGCCGTCCTCCAAGCCATGGCCGATGCCGATCCCGAGCGCACGCAGGTGCGACTGGAGGGCTACGAGCATGCCGCGGAACAGCACGACTTCTTCCTCGAGGACTGAAGCCGTTTCCTCCTCACGGACCGACGCGAGCCGGCACCCGCTTACGTCGACCTCGGCGACGGGCCGCCCTGCCTGCCGATTCGCGCTCCACCGAAGACTGATTCATGGATCAGTCATCACATTTTGTGCATGAATTTTTTCATACCCTTGCTTACTCGACGGTATATATATTTACTGCATCTGCGACCCCCGGGTGCCCCGAAGTCGCGAGCCAGACCTCAGCCCTCACCGAAGGAAAGCCGGCGGTCCGCACCATGCACCTCACGCCTCGCCCCGCCGCACGCGGCGCAGCCCGCAGGAAGCAGCTGGGGCCGGTACGACGGTCGGTTCTCGGGTCTCCCGTGAAGGTAAGCGGACGCGGACTCGGCATCGCCTGCCGACTCGCGCAGTCGGTGGACAGCACCACGACAGTGAATGCCACTCAGGTACGCGCGGTGTACCGCATCGAGCCCCTACGGGCCACGTGACCGAACACCCAGGGACGACGCCCCTCCTCCTCGCGTCGGCCCATGGTGTTCAACCCGGGCGCTGCGCCTTTTTCGCGCGGATGCCCTTGGCGGCCCCGGTCAACCCCTGGGCCGGGGCCGCCACCAACCTCCGCGACCACCCCCGCGATCAGAGCCCATCCGCCTCACATCCGGAAGCGACGACGATGTCCCAGACCTTCTCACCGATCGACTCCGACTGGCCTTGTCAGGTCAAGGCCCCCGGTAGCCACGATTGGGAGCGCACGGCGGCCCGGTGGCTGCGAGACCTCCTGCCGGCCCGCTATGCGGGCTACTCGACGCTCACCCGCCACCACATCCTGCTCGCCCGCCATGCGCACCTCCAGGTGCAGCACGAGATACGAGCCGTGCGGGTCGCACTGCAGACCTGCCGGGCGGAACTGCCCACCCTGGGAGTGTCCGAGGTCATCATCGAGAGCACCATCAGGCTGTACGCCATCGAGCTGGAGCAGCTGAACCGTCTGGCCCGCGGCGTCCGGCTGATCACCGAGGCACTCCTCGCGGGTACCGATGCGCACCGCAGGCGGTCGCACGTCTAGGGGCGTCCCGGCCGGCCAACCGGTCGAGCGGACACCGGAACGCGAACGCCTGACGTGCGGGCCCGGCCTGGGCATCGCACGATGGAGTTCGCCACCGGCGGGTCCACCGACGGGGGTCACCGGCTCCTGACGAGGGGACCCCTGGATGCGCCAGTACCCGCCCATCGCCGACCACGGGATGATCGGTGACCTGCAGACCGCCGCTCTGGTGGCGTCCGACGGAGCGATCGACTGGTTCTGCGCGCCGCGATTCGACTCGCCCAGCATCTTCGCCTCTCTGCTCGACCAGGACCGTGGCGGCAGTTTCCGGATCGCAGCCGACCACCCGGATGCCAGGATCACCCAGCTCTACCTCCCCGACACCGCAGTCCTGGTCACCCGTTACCTCACCACCGACGGGGTGGGCGAGGTCCTGGACTTCATGCCGGTGGACACCCCGGAAACACCCACGGACCGCCACCGGATCTTCCGAGCGATGCGCGTCGTGCGCGGCAGCATGACGTTCACCGTGGAGTGCAGACCTCGCTTCGACTACGGCCGTGCCAAGCACACACTGAGCCTGAACGAGGCGGGCGACGCTGTCTTCACCGGCCCCGGCATCGATGTACACCTCCAGAGCACCGCACGGCTGAGCGCCGACAACGAACGCGACGTCCAGGGCGTCGTCACACTGCAGGCCGGTGAACTCGCCGTCGTCGTACTGACCACCTGCGCCGGCGGAGACGCGCCGCCGGAGCCTCTCAACGCCGACATGGCATGGGCCACTTGGCGGGCGACCGTACAGTACTGGCACAGGTGGCTGCGGACGTCCCAGTACCGCGGCCGCTGGCGGCAGACCGTGAACCGCTCGGCCATCACCCTCAAGCTGCTCACATACGCGCCCACGGGCGCCCCGATCGCCGCCGCGACCGCGGGACTGCCCGAGCAGGTGGGCGGCGAACGCAACTGGGACTACCGGTACACCTGGATCCGGGACGCCTCGCTGTCCGTACGATCGCTGATCGATCTGGGTTTCACCGAGGAGGCGGACGCCTTCCGCCGATGGCTCGGCCAGCGGGTGGCCGCGGGCGCGACCGTCTCCGGCGAGCCGCTGCAGATCATGTACCGGGTGGACGGCGACCCGCACCTGAGCGAGGAGCTGCTCGACCACCTGGAGGGCTATCTCGGATCGTTCCCGGTACGTATCGGGAACGGAGCGGCCGACCAGCTCCAGTTGGACATCTACGGCGAGGCTGCGTTCGCCATGCTGGAGTTGGGAGCCATCGCGGAGACCGCCGGCTACCAGGGCTGGCTGGCTCTCGCGGGTGTCCTGGACTGGCTCGCCGACAACTGGGACCGGCCCGACGAGGGCATCTGGGAGACCCGCGGCGGCCGCCACGACTTCACCTACAGTCGGCTGATGTCCTGGGTGGCCTTCGACCGCGGCATCCGTATCGCGCGCGACAACGCCCGACCCGCCGACCTGGAGCGCTGGACCGCCACCCGCGACGCGATCTTTATGCAGGTGATGGAGCGCGGCTGGAGCGAGCAGCGCCAGGCCTTCGTCCAGCACTACGACACCGACGTCCTGGACGCCTCACTGCTGCTCATGCCGCTCGTCGGGTTCATCGCGCCCAAGGACCCGCGCTGGCTCGCCACTCTCGACGCGATGGAGCGCGAGCTGGTCTCCGACAGCCTCGTCTACCGCTACAACCCGTCCGCCTCTCCCGACGGGCTCAGGGGCTCCGAGGGAACATTCACGCTGTGCACCTTCCACTACGTGCAGGCGCTCGCCCGCGCGGGGCGGGTCGAAGAGGCACGCTATGCCTTCGAGAAGATGCTCACCTACGCCAACCATGTCGGCCTCTTCGCCGAGGAGATCGGCCCGACGGGAGAGCAACTGGGCAACTTTCCACAGGCGTTCACCCATCTGTCCCTCATCACAGCAGCCGTGGCACTGGACGTGGAACTCGACAAGGCCGAAAGTCTGGGGCCATAGCCGACGCGCTGGACGCGCATCGCACGGTCCGGACGCGCATCGCGAGGTGACGCATGCTCCCGGACGCCGGCTGAGCGCCCGCTACCGGAAGATCGCCATCGCCTGGACCTCCAGGACCGCGTCGTCGGCGTTCCAGTCCTGGACCTTGCCGAGACATCGTGCCGAGAAGGTGCCCTGCGGGACCTCGTTGCGCAGTCCCTCCGTCGCACAGGTGACACGGACGCGAGGACCCTGCGCGGGATCGTCCGGGTCCCCGTAGGGCGCCAGAAAGACCGTGGACTCCGCCGTTTCGCTGATCTTCCGGAACCGGCCTCTGATCAGCACGAAGTCCTCGATGTCACGCAGGCGTACGGACTGATGCGAGGTCCCGGAACCGTGCAGGGTCGCCAGCCCCTTGGCAAGTGCCGTATTCCGTCTGACGGTCTGGTTGACGAGGTCGACGTGCACGATGACGTCCTTCTCCTCGAGCACGTCCATGATGATGCCGATGACCGAAATGGGCTCGGCCACCTCGAGGAACTTGGCGACAATCTCACGGTTGTCGCGCCTGCCCGCGCCGGCACCCACCCCGAAGACCGTGGCGCGGACATTCCCGTCCTTGGTGGCTGTGGTCCGCTGCTCCACCTCTTTCCGCAGAGCTGCCTCGTAGCGCCGCATCTGGTAGTGGTCCATGACGGTTTTGTCGTGCAGGTAGAAGCAGATGCTGAAGGTGAGGTTCTGACCGTCGGTCCGCCTGCCGCGGGTGAACCAGGAGAGCGACAGGACGAACAGCGTCACAACGCCGGCCGCGGTCAGCAGCCATGCGAGCAACCAGGGCCACCAGACTCCCCACCACGCCTCACTGAACACACCCACGGATCTCCTTGAAAGCGCTGAGGAGCGACTGGGCGGTGGCGTCGACCATTCGTCCGCCGGTCGCCCGTGCCGCTCGATCGAGTTCCTCGGTGTCGGCCTCGCCGTAGCGAATGGTGTAGGTGCGCACCGCGTGGGCCGCGCGCGGCTGCGCTGCGTACCGGCTGATGAAGGCGTCGAGATCCATCCCGGCGTTGTTCTCACCGTCCGTCATGAGAACGAGGGAGACAGCCTGCCCCGGGTGGTCGCGCACGGTGGTGGACACCTCCCGGTAGGCGTGGTCGAGGGTGGACCAGATGGCGGTGCTCGTATCGAAGTCGTCGGACGCCACAAATCCGCGAAGGCGGTCCAGGTCCCGCTGCCCGTCGTAGGTCACACTCCGCTCGTCGAGTACGCGGCCGCCGAACCGCACCACGGTGAGCGACTCGCCCCGGTGGAACCGGACGAACTTTCCGGAGCGCGAGTCGTCAGCACCGCTGAGCCCGTCGAAGGTGGCGCGCAGCCTCGCGATGCGCTCGCCCCGCATCGACCCGGAGAAGTCGAGCAGAAAGACCATCCGCGCAGGCTTGTCGCGCTGTGGATCGCCGTAGTCCGCGAGGAGACGGTCGACGACCTCCTGCCGGTCCGGGAAGTACAGGGCATTGCCGACGGGTTCGCGCAGACGGGGGTCTCGCGGCACAGCGGGATCGATCGGCCGGCGCAGCGTGCGTTCCATGATCTTCTTCTGTGCCGGTTTGCTCTTCAGCCAGCTCGCCAGTCTGTCGTACGCAACGCGCTTGGCGGGGTCGAGCAGCAGCAGGGGGTAGTCGGACAGCACCATGCCGTCCTTGGGATAGACGATCTCCAGCGTCTTGCGGAGCCTCCCGCTGCTGTTGAGAGTGAGCAGCTCGGACTCGTAGGTGATGAGGGCGTCCAGGTCGTTCTGCCGGCGTACGAAACCGTCCGCCAGGCGGCCGGAGGAGTCCTCGGTGAGTTCGTGTCCGCTGAAAAAGCCGCGCAGCCGGTCGCAGGAGACATCCGCCGGACGCAGTGCACTGCCCGTACCCGCGGCGGCGGTCGCGACTCCGACAAGTGCGGCGAGGCCGCTGTTGGTGTGCCGCGGGTCGGCCATGCCGAAGCTCAGGGACCCGTCCGCCGCGGCGTCGGCGACATCGGCCCAGGAGATCTGCCGGTCGGGCGTCCTGCGGCGCAGCTGCTCCGCCGTGCCGGGCTTCATACCGATGACGACGGGCGAGCGCATGATGCTGGTGGCCAGGGGCTTCTCGGCGTTGTTTCCGGCCTCCTTCAGCTTGAGCTGGAAGTAGCGGTCGGACGAGAGCCAGGCGAGATCGTGGCGGTAGTCGCCCGGGGCGAGTGCGTTGCTGGCGTCCACGGTGCCCCGGTAGTCCATCTCCAGCGTGATCCCGGTGTCCCGGCGGAGGTCGTCGAGCAGGGGCCGCATATCCGCGAGCTCCGAACTGGCCAGCACCCGCAAGGTGACCGGCTCGGGATCGCCCGTGGAGCAGGCCGTGGCAGCGCCGAGCCACAGCCCCGCCGTACACAGGGCGATGAAGCGCGTCAGACGGCGCCGCGCCCTCATTCGGGCCGCCCGGCCGAGGTCTCGGCAGCCGGGCAGTCACCCACGATGGAGATCATTCTTTCCAGGAACCGGAGCCTGGGCATCGATGACCTGGTGTTGTCGCCCGCCATCGACGGGACGGGGATTTGGCGCTGCTGCAGGAACCGGGCCAGCTGGTCACCCGCGACCTTCCCCGTCGGGTCGAGGATCCGGAAGCCCAGCTCCATTGCCCGTTGCCGCAATTCGGGGTCATGGGTGATGAGTTCACCGAGCCGGTCGCCGTCCCGGTTGAGTGCGATGAACTGGGGCTGGGTCACGAACTGGCCGGCCGGGTAGAGAAGCACCCGCTCGGAGTCCAGTTTCTTCGACTCGGCCCGGTACTGCACCTGGTAGCTGAGGTACTGGTGCTCGTACGCCACCACCACGGGGGCTATTCCTTTTCCTTCCGGGGAAATGTACGTCCGGAACACGTCGGCGGCCGGCAGGCCCTGCTCCAGGAGGGGTTTGATCTCCCGGGCGCGGTCGTCCGCCTCCTGATCGGAGTCGGGTACTTCGTCGCCCTTGCCGTGCCTGGTGAAGGCCACCAACGCCAGGTAGGTTCCGGCGGAGTTGGACCCACAGACGTCGGGACTCTGGGCGACGATCCTGTTCGCGTTGGTGATCCCGTGGTTCTGGATCCCGATCTCTTCCCACCGGGTCTCCTGGTGGATGCTCTCCAGGAATTTCCCCATGTCCAGCACGTAGTAGAGCGGCTGGTTCTGCACGGAGGAGCGTTGCGCGGTGGCGATTCCCTCGTCCTGCAGAGTCTCGGCGTACTCGCGATAGGTGGCGAGCACGATCGGGCTGACGAACGGTCGGTGCACCTTGACGTACTGGTTCTTCGCCGCACGCTGACTGGTGATCAGGTCCCCGGCGGGCTGCCCCGAAGGAAAGACGAAGTCGTACGAGGAGATGTCCCCGATGGCCACGTCACGGGAGCCCGAACTGGTGATGTGGACCCGTATGTGATGCTTCATCAGAAGCCGCTGAACCTCTTCGTCCTCGAAGAAGTCCCGCTTGGAGGCCATTTTGCCCTCCAGCGTGACGACTCGCTCGAAGGGCAGCAGGATGTTTCCCGAGACGGCCAGCACGGTCACACCTGTGAGGACGGCGGCCAGTACGGGCAGGAAGGCGACCAGGAAGCTGCGCCGTGACCATAAGGAGGACGACTGACGCCGTATGGCCAGGCGTGGTTCCTCGACGACAGGTCTCTCCCCGATGACCACGGACGCCTCCCCCGATGTCCCGCGTCTCAGCTCAGGGAACAGCTTTCCCCAATCGGGTGCCCATGAGGGCCGTCTTCGGCGAATCCAGGGTGAACAACACGGCAGGGTGGTGAGCTACCGCCGGTCATGGGCGTGAACGCCCTTGGGTACCTGAGCGAGCCTGTGGGCGCATCCCCTCCCAGCTCCGCCTACGCGGCTGTGTACGCCAGCCACGACGCGACCGCCTCGGCGATGGGCTGCCCCGTCTCCAGCTCGACAAAGCCGAACTGGCCGCCCTGGTTGCACTCCAGGAACCACCAGACGCCCTCGGCGTCCTCGGCGAAATCGAAGGCCCCGTAGGCGAGACCGGCAAGGCCTGTGAAGTCGTGGACGGCCCTGGCGATGCGGTCGGGCACCTCGGCGGGCTCCCAGGCCTGACCGGTGGTGCCGTAGCGCCCGTCCACCTGGCCGGACGCCGAGATCTTCCGGGCAGCGAACAGCCGTCCACCGACGCAGGTCAGCCGGATGTCGGCCTGTTTGGGAATGTACTTCTGCAGCAGGGTGGGGGCGGCCGCGACGCCGGAGAAATCCGTCTCCGGCCCGATGCGGGTGGTGGGCAGCGTGACCGGTGGATCGCTGCGCGGCGGACCGGAGGTGGACTTCACCACGATCTCCCGGTACTGCGCCGCGAACTGGCGGGCCACGCGCGGAAAGGTGGTGATGAGCGTGGGCGGCACGGCGAAACCGCTGCGATGGGCGACGCTCAACTGCCATGGCTTGCAGCGGGCTTGCGCGGCTACGCAGGGATGGTTCATCCAGCGCGCCGTGGTGGAGTTGAGCATCCCGTACAGCGCCTGCCCGGACTCGGCGGTGAGCCACTCCGACGGCTCGGAGGCGTGTGCCGCGGGCTCCCCCGGCCTGCGCACCCATATGGAACGCAGGCCGCTCATGCTCACCAAGCGCCCGTCGTAGGACAGATAGCCCCGAAAGTCGCCGCTGACGAACTCCGCCGACAGTGCGGCCTCGCCGGGGAGATCAGCGGGATCCAATCGCACCAGCGGAATCCCCCGTTCGTGCAGACCGGCCACCACCATGTCCGTCGTCACATCCTGCTGACAGGTCAGAATCAGCACAGTCATCGATGCGCCGGTCCGGTCAGTCGTCGAAGTGGGTCTGCGAACCGGCAGTGGAGGTCGTCGTACCGGCCGCCAGGAGCACCGCCCGGTCCGCGATGGCGGGGCGTCCGTCGGACAGGACGTTCAACTGCAGGGCGGAGTCGTACGTGTAGGGATCGGTGACTGCTGAATTCTCGGCCGGACGCGCGTAGTTCAACACAAACGGTCGCATGAGTCTCCTCGAGTTCCCCTGGCGTGGTCCTGCGCCACACGTAACAGTACGTACCGAAGGCGCAGCGGTCTCACTACGTACCGTCACATCCGGCCCAAAGTGGCGTGAAGGACGTCACATCGCCGAGGGGCCCCAACCGTCAGTACCGCTGGGCCTTGGCGATCCTGGGGGTCAGGTTCAGGTCGGCGGGCTTGCGGCTGATGGCGATGGGCTGCTCCTTCTCGCCCGGATCGAGGTCCTCCGCGCCGACGATTCTGCTCTCCACCACCTTGCCGGAGGGGTCGGTGAAGTCGACCTGCACGGCGTACGACGCCTTCTGGTCGGTGCGGTTGGTGATGCTGACCACGGCGGCGACCAGACCACCGGTCTGGGCCCGCGGCTTCCCCGTCAGTGACACGTCGGACGTCGCGTTGCCGCTGCCCTGCACCTTCTTGAGCTCGGCAGCGGCCGCTGCGTTCGCACGGGCCACCTCGGCCGAGACGGAAGACTCGAAGGCGGAGGCGGCAGCAGACGCGGACGCCGCCGCGGCGGACGCTCTGGCGCGGGCCGAGGCGGCCGCTGAAGCCAGGGCGGAGGGCGGCGTACCTGAGAACGCAGACATGTGGGGAGGCGTCGGGCGGGGGCTGAACGGCGAACTGCTGCCGGTGTCGCCGTTGCCGGTGCTGCACGAAACGAGGACGGACGCGCTCGAGGCGGCAGTGATCAGCGTCAACGCAACAGCGGCCAAACGCCTCGCGCTCTCCCGGCCCTTCACGCATGCCGTCATCGGGGTTCCCTTTCACTGTCGGTGACTGAGGGTCACCCCCCTCGGTTGCCCATCCGTGTCGTGAGCTCAGTAGCGCAGGGCGCTCGCGATTCCGCCCATGTCGGCAAGCGTGCCGTCAGGCACGAAGCGCACCTCTGCGCCCGTGTCCAGGGACCGCTCGACGATCTCGTCGACGATGTCGTCGAGGGCATCCAGATCACCGGGTTCCGCCGGCATCAGGTGGTCGCCGGACTCGCGGACGGTTTCCCGGTAGTTCTCCTCCACGGCCAGCAGCGCGACCCGGCCGGATGTCACGTTCTGCCGGATCTCGTCGACCCCGGCGGCGAACGCCCGTCGTCCCCGGGCCTTGTCCAGTTCCTCAAGGACATGGGCGACTTCCTTCTCGGCCCGGGCCTCGACGAACGGCCGTGCGGCCTGCCACACGGCGTCGGCGGGTCCCGTTGCCAGCCCTCCCTGCGGGATGTGGGTGGCAGTCCCCTTGGCCACTGTTCCGACACCGTCGAGAAGAGCGAGCGCCACCGCTTCGCCGGCCACATACAGGGGCCGCGGATCGGACTTGAGTACGGCACCCATCGCAGCGTCCGCCTCCCGCAGGAACTGGCGGGTCTGCTCGTCGCTGAAGGTGCTGGGCACATCCCCGATCCGCTCCTGGCGCTCGGCATCGGGGTCCTCAAGGCTCCGGGTCAGTGGGAACGCCCCCCTAGCCTCCTCGACGACGCGCTCCGCTCCGCCGCTCCACAGAGAGACGCGGTCGGAGGAGACGGCCAGCACCCAGAAAGGGTGCTCGGCGGCCTGCGCAGAAACGAGGTTGCGGGTCAGGAAGGTGTCCGAGAGCACAACACGCTCGGGCACCGTACGGCCCAGCGACCACACCTGGTGCTCTCCCGGCGCGGCGAAGACCGCCAGCCCGTCCTCGGCATGCACCAGATCGATCTCCGCCAGAGCCATGTCCAACTGCTCGGTGACATCGATCCGTCTGTCCCGGGTGACAGCCGGATCGGCCTGAAGCTGACCCTTGGCCTCGGCCATCAGATTGCGCAGCCGGACAGGGTCCTGCGCGTTGTCCGGTTCGCGGCGATGAGTGGGCATCAGAACCGTCACTGCCGGATAGGAACGCTGCTGTCGCAGCAGGGAGAGGGCAGCAGAGCTGAGAGCCGGGTGCATCGGAACCCTTTCAGAACGCGCAGGCGTCGTTCGCGACGGGAGGGGTCGTCGCAGCCGATGGCGACGAGTCCGGACAGCCGTGCCTGCGTGGCCACCAGATCGACACTATGAACCATATGTCCACTTCGTCGCTGGGGCAGAAGATGCGCGGGGAGCCGGCTCAGCGCCGCACGATCTCCTGATCACGGCCCAGGCCGGCGGGGGCGAGCATCGAGCGGGCCGCGTCGGCGTTCCCGGCTCCAGCAGCGACGTCGCCGCCCAGCGACTCCGCCGGGACCGGCATGCCGGCGCCGAGCAGCTGGAGCCCCAACGGGGTCACCGCATGCAGGACGTACTTGCCTTCGCGGCGGCTGGTCACGAGACCCCCGTCGCGCAGAACGCTGATCTGATAGCTCACGCTGGGCAGTGAGACCCCCACGGCCTCGGCCACCTCCGAAGTGGTCCGGGTGCTTCTGTCGGCCACCTCGGTGAGCACCGCAGCCCGGGTGCGGCCCAGCAGCCGCTCCAGTCCGTCCTCCGCCCCCCGCACGACGTCGAGCGGCGCTTTCGCCACCGGATAGACGAGCACCGGGGCCAGGGCCGGATCCGCGAGGGCGGTCGGCCGACGCCAGCAGAAGTACGAGGGAACGAGAAGCAGTCCGCGCCCCTCCAGGTACAGGTCGCGATCGACGGGGTAATCCACCTCCAGCACCGGGGAGTTCCACCGCGCCAGCGGGTGCAATCCGTCCAGCAACGTCTGTGTGCCGCCTTCCAGCAGGGTGCGCGCTCGCCGGCTGACATCGTTGCCGACAGCGGTACGGATGCGGGACCAGTACGGCCGCAGCAGTGCCCCGTGATACGTCGCCAGTGCGCCTGTCAGCGAGGCAAGCGCATCGCGACCAGGACCGCCGAGCGAGGTCCAGCCCGGGATCGGGCGGGACTCGGCCAGCCTCGACATCTCGCGGACCAGCTGTCTGTGCGGGGTGAGGCGCACCTGCTCGAGGCCCGCGGGCAGATCGGCGCCGGGGACCGGCGGGGTGAGGAAGTCCGGGATGTAGCCGGAAGGGGGAATCACTGTCCGCAGCAGATGCAGGGCACGATTCACCAGCGGATCCGTGCGGAGCCTGTGGTGGGCCGAGCTACGCCAGTCGCCGAACTCGAGCCGTCCCTGTCCGGTCTGTAATCGGCACACACTGCAGACCAGTTCCCACAATGGGTCGGGCTGCGGAGCGATTCGGATGTTCTGCAGGTCGTGGGGGGTGAAGTGAATGCGGAGCACACCGCCTCCTTCGCTCACAGGCCCTGTGTGGGCCGCGGCCGCCCCGGCATCGGCGCGACCATAGGTGGGGACGAGCGGCATCCCCCTGATGGTTGCCCTCCCATCGCCCCCTCCTCGCCCGGAAGAGGGTTTGGCTTCTTCGCATCGGTCTCCCTGAGGAGAGAGGCCGCAGAGTCACTCACCTGTCGTCAGTTCGTCCTGTCACTTCGTCCGATCGGCCGGCCCGCCCCCGGCCCGTCCCCCTCCGCCGCCCAGCTCTTCCGGGCCGACGTGCTCGCCAGGCGTCGAGAGTTCCTCGACCGCGTCGACGCCGACCACCGCGCCGGTGGACCTCTTGCCACGGCGCAGCCGGCCTTCCAGCCGGCTCGCAAAGGTGGTGAGCGCGAAGTTGAGCACGACGAAGATCACGGCGACGACGGTGAAGCTGGCGATGGTGTTCGCCCCGTAGTTCGCGCTCATCGGGCGGACCGATGCCAGCAGTTCGGAGAAGCCGAGCAACGCGCCGCCGAGGGCGGTGTCCTTCACGATGACCACCAGCTGGCTGACGATAGCGGGGAGCATCGCGGTGACCGACTGCGGCAGCAGCACGTACAGCATGGTCTGGCTCTTGCGCATACCGATCGCCTTGGCCGCGTCGGACTGCCCCTGGGGAAGGGAGAGAATGCCCGCCCGTACGATTTCGGCGAGCACCGAGGCGTTGTAGAGCACCAGGCCCGTGACCACGGCGTACAGCGGCCGGTTGTCGGGACTGATGTCGGTGTACTCGGCGTACGCCGCGTTGGCGAAGAGCATCAGGATCAGCACCGGGATGGCACGGAAGAACTCCACGAAGGCTCCGGCCGTGCCCCGTACCCACCAGTGGTCGGAGAGCCGCGCGATACCGAAGAGCGCTCCGAGCGGCAGAGCGATGACCATGGCCAGGGCGGCGCCTTTGAGCGTGTTCTTGAGCCCCGGCACGAGGTACGTCGACCAGGCACGGGAATCGGTGAAGAACGGCTTCCACTTGGCCCATTCGAGCTGGTTCTTGTCGATGAGGCTCTGGACCACCCACCAGATCAGCGCTGCCAGCGCGATCACGAACACCACCGTGAACAGGACATTGCGCCGCTTGGCGCGCGGCCCCGGGGCGTCGTACAGGACGGAGGTCACCGCTTCACCGCCACCTTCTTGCTCACCCGGCCGAGGAACAGTCCGGTCGGGAGGGTGAGGCAGATGAATCCGAACGCGAAGATGCCGGAGATGAGAATGAGCTGAGCCTCGTTCTCGATCATTTGCCGCATCAGCGCCGCGGCCTCGGCGACACCGATCGCGGCGGCCACCGTGGTGTTCTTGATGAGGGCGATCAGCACGTTCGCCAGCGGACCCACCACAGAGCGGAATGCCTGCGGGAGGACGATCAGCCGCAGGACCTGGGTGAAGCTCAGGCCGATGGCACGCGCTGCCTCCGTCTGGCCGATGGGCACGGTGTTGATGCCGGACCGCAGCGCCTCACACACGAAGGCGGACGTGTAGGCGGTCAGGCCGAGCACGGCGAGCCTGAAATTGATGGTGTTGAAGTCGTCCGCGCCGAGATTGACGCCGAGTGTCTGGAAGAGGCCCAGCGAGGTGAAGACGATGATCACCGTCAGCGGGATGTTCCGCACCACGTTGACGTAGGAGGTGCCGAAGCCGCGCATCAGGGGCACCGGGCTGACCCGCATGGCCGCCAGGAGCGTTCCCCAGATCAGCGAGCCGACTGCGGAATAGAAGGCGAGCTGCACCGTCACCCAGAAGGCCCCCAGCACGTCGTAACCCTCAAGAAAGTCGAACACGATCTCCCGGCCTTCCGCGTGTGTGAAGGGCGAGGCGCGCCGCAGCGATGGGCGGCGCGCCGGTCAGGCACCCGCTTCAGCTGACGATGACGCCGATCTTCGGTGCGGGCTCGTTCTTGTAGCCGGCCGGTCCCAGGTTCTTGTTGACGTACGCCTGCCAGGAACCGTCGCTGACCATCTTCTCCAGGGCTGTGTTGATCTTGGCCTTGAGTTCGCTGCCCTTCTGGACACCGATGCCGTAGTTCTCGTTGCTCAGCTTGAAGCCGCCCAGCTTGAACTTGCCCTTGAACTCGGGCTGTGCGGCGTAGCCGGCGAGGATCGCGTCATCGGTGGTCAGGGCGTCGATGACCTTGTTCTCCAGACCGGTGAGGCACTCGGAGTAGCCGCCGTACTCCTGCAGCTGAGCCTTCGGCGCGATCTTTGTCTTGACGTTCTGCGCGGAGGTGGACCCGGTGACCGAGCAGAGCTTCTTGTTGTTCAGGTCCTCGGGCTTCTTGATGGAGTTGTCGTCCGCCCGGATCAGGACGTCCTGATGCGCCAGCAGGTAGGGGCCGGCGAAGTCGACCTTCTTCTGACGCTCCGGCGTGATCGAGTAGGAGGCCACGATGTAGTCGACATCGCCGCGCTGGAGCAGCGTCTCGCGGTCGGCGCTCTTGGCTTCCTTCCACTCGATGTCGCTGGGCTTGTAGCCGAGCTGCTTGGCCACGTACGCCGCCACGTCGACGTCGAGACCCGTGTACTTGCCGTCCGGGGTCTTCAGTCCGATGCCTGGCTGGTCGAATTTGATGCCGACGGTGATCTTTTTGTCACCGCTGCCCGCACTGCTCTTGTCGCCGTCGCCGGATCCGCAGGCCGTGGCGGTCAGGGACAGCGCGAGCGCAGCGGCTGCTGCGGCAGAGACCATACGAAGCTTCATGGTGATCATCCCTAGTGCTCAAGGATCCGGAGTGCTCAAGGGGCCGGCTCAGTGGTGAAGAATCTTCGAAAGAAAGTCCTTGGCGCGGTTGCTGCGCGGGTTGCTGAAGAACTGATCGGGTGTCGTCTCTTCCACGATCCGGCCGTCCGCCATGAAGACCACGCGATTGGCGGCCGAACGGGCGAACCCCATCTCATGGGTGACGACGACCATCGTCATGCCGTCCCGGGCGAGCTGCTGCATGACCTCCAGCACCTCATTGATCATCTCCGGGTCGAGCGCGGATGTCGGCTCGTCGAAGAGCATGATCTTCGGGTCCATGGCCAGCGCTCTGGCGATCGCCACCCGCTGCTGCTGGCCACCGGAGAGCTGCGCGGGGTACTTGTCCGCCTGGGAGGCGACACCCACCCGGTCGAGCAGCAGGCGCGCCCGCTCCTCGGCGGCCTTCTTGTCCTTCTTGCGGACCTTGATCTGGCCGAGCGTCACGTTCTGCAGCACGGTCTTGTGCGCGAAGAGGTTGAAGGACTGGAAGACCATGCCCACATCGGCCCGCAGTGCGGCCAGCTCGCGGCCCTCGGCGGGCAGGGGCTTGCCGTCGATGGCGATCTCGCCGGAGTCGATGGTCTCCAGGCGGTTGATGGCGCGGCACAGTGTGGACTTCCCGCCCCCGGACGGCCCAATGACGACGACAACCTCGCCCTGGGCGATGGTCAGGTCGATGTCCTGGAGGACATGGAGCGCGCCGAAGTGCTTATTGACGTCGCGCAGCACGACCAGCGCGTCGCCCGTGCCGCGGGTGGCAGTTTCCTGGGTCACCGTTACTCCGCTCTTCGGCTTCATAGTCCGACTTCCTCGAGCCGGTCGCACGCTGAATGCCGGGCGCCGATGCGGGTTGACCGTGCGAGTTTCGAATCGGGAACACGGGTGCAAGATCAGCCGGGGGAGAGAGACGATAGGAGGCACCGGACCATGCGCACGGCGACGCCGCGGGCCGGAGTCGGCACCGGATCGAGTGGCGGCGGGCGGAAGGAGATCCTGGGATGTGTGCAGCCGATGCCTTCCCTGCCGAACCCACCCGGCCGAGAAGCGGCACATCCGAGCCCGGGGGGCTCTTTGATCTGCTGAGCGTCGCCGCCGTGGTACTGGACGCGTACGGCCGGATCGCGCTGTGGAGCCCGCAGGCCGAGGAGTTGTTCGGGTACACCGCCGAGCAGGCGCTCGGCCGCTTCGCAGATCGGTTGCTGGTCCATGAGCAGCACGTGGAACTGGTGCGCCAGCTGTTCGCCGAGGTGATGGTGGGCGACGGGAACTGGGCGGGTGCCTTCCCCGTACGACGCAAGGACGGCAGCACGCTGCTGGTGGAGTTCCGCAATATGCGGCTGGAGGACCACCGGAAGGAGCTCTACGCACTGGGCCTCGCCACCGACCAGGCGACGTTGCTGCGGGTGGAGCGGGACCTGGCCCTGTCCACCCGGTTGGTCTCTCAGTCCCCGATCGGGCTGGCGGTGGTGGACACTGATCTGCGGTACGTCAGCGTCAACCCGGCACTCGAACGCATCAATGGCCTGCCGGCCGCCGAGCATGTTGGACGTCACGTCCGGGATGCCGTGCCTTTTTTGGACACGGAGGCCATCGAGTCCGCGATGCGCGAGGTTCTCGCCACGGGCGTTCCGCTGCTCGACCAGGAGTCGGTCGGGCGCACCCCGGCCGATCCGGACCGCGAGCACGCCTGGTCGGTCTCGTTCTACCGGCTGGAGTCCTCCAACGGGGAAGTGCTCGGGGTGGCCACCTCAGTCGTGGACGTCACCGAGCGGTATCGCGCCACCGCTGAGGTCGTCCAGGCCCGGAAACGCCTCGCGCTCGTTGCTGACGCCACCATACGCATCGGCACCACGCTCGACCTCGACCAGACCGCCCGTGAACTCGCCGGAGTGTCCGTACCGGAGCTGGCCGACGTGGCCGCCGTGGACGTGCTCGACAGTGTGCTGAACGCCCGTGGGGCCATCGCGATCCACGAAGGCCCCGCGGTGTTCCGGGCTCTCGCCGTGGCCGCCGCGCACCCCACCGATGCCGTACGCGCCGCTGATCCGCCCGGTGAGGTCGCCAGGTACGAGGCCGACCGGCTGGTCACCCAGTGCGTGATCACCGGCCGCCCGGTCCGGGTGCCCCACGTGGAGAGCGACGACCTGTTGCGTATCGCCCGCAGTCCCGAAGCCGCAAGGCTGCTGGCCACGGCGGGGGTGCACTCCTACCTCGCCGTGCCGCTGATCGCTCGCGGCGAAGTCCTCGGCGCCCTGGACCTCAAGCGCACCCGCAACCCTGAACCGTTCAACACCGACGATGAGATCCTGGCCGGCGAGCTGGCCGCGCGAGCGGCCGTGTGCATCGACAACGCCCGCTGGTACCAGCAGGTGCGCAATACCGCACTCACTCTCCAGCGCAGTCTTCTGCCTCAGCAGCCACCGGACCAACCCGGTCTGGAGATTGCGTACCGCTATGAGCCGGCCCAGGCCGCCAGCGAGGTCGGCGGCGACTGGTTCGACGTCATCCCGCTCACGGGCGACAAGACCGCCCTCGTCGTCGGCGACGTCATGGGCAGCGGCATCAGCGCCGCCGCCACGATGGGCCAGCTCCGCACCGCCACCCGCACGCTGGCCGAACTCGACCTCGACCCCGCCCAGGTGCTGCGCCACCTCGACCGCATCGCCGACCGAATGGTGCAGACCATCACCACATGCATCTACGCCGTCTACGATCCCCACCAGTCCCAGTGCCTCATCTCCAACGCCGGGCACCTGCCGCCGGCCCTGGTACGCCCTGGCCTGCCCCCCGAACTGCTCGAGGTGCCCACTGGCGCCCCGCTCGGCGTTGGCGACGTCAACTTCCAGACCACTGCGCTCGATCTGCGCCCCCACGATGATCTGGTCCTCTACACCGATGGCCTGGTCGAAACGCGCGACCAGGCCATCGATGAACGTCTGCAGACCCTCCTGGCCCTCCTCGCCGCCCCTCCCCGGTCTCTGGAAGAGACCTGTGACGTGCTTCTGCACTCTCTGCGCCACCCCGGAGACCACGACGACGTGGCCCTGCTCATCGCCAGGGTCCGGCCCTGGCCCGCGACCGGGGCGACGCCGACGGCCTGAGGCCGGCTGAGCAGTGCTGCTCATACACTCATGCCCAGTACAGCCATCCTGGTCAATGCCGATGGATCGTGTGGAGAATTCATGGAGGCTCACAGGGGAGACCAGGGCCCTTCGACACACAGAAGAGGAGATGACCCTGGACGGCGACGAACGTCGGCGTGCCATTCTCACGGTCGCGCGACGCAATGGATCGGTGGAAGTCGCCGCCCTCTCGGGGGAGTTGGCCGTGTCCCTGGAGACCGTGCGGCGGGATCTGCGGGTGCTGGAGGAGAGCGGCCTGGTCCGCCGTACGCACGGAGGGGCCTACCCCGTCGAGAGCGCCGGATTCGAGACAACACTCGCAGCCCGCACCACCCGGCACGTGCCACAGAAGGCCCGAATCGCCGCGGCAGCAGTTGAGTTGCTCGGGGAGGCGGAGACCGTCTTCATCGACGAGGGCTTCACCCCGCAGCTGATCGCCGAGGCGCTGCCCCAGGAGCGGCCGCTGACCGTCGTCACGGCGTCGCTCACCACCGCGGGCTCGCTCGCCGGGCGGGGGAACACGCAGGTACTGCTGCTGGGCGGTCGGCTGCGGGGCAACACGATGGCCACCGTGGATCACTGGGTGACCGACATGCTGGCCGGCCTGGTGATCGACCTGGCGTATGTCGGAGCCAACGGCATCTCCCGTAAGTACGGGCTGACCACCCCCGATCCGGCAGTCGGCCATGTCAAGGCGCAGGCCATGAAGTCGGCCCGGCGCCGGATCTTCTCGGGGATCCACACCAAGTTCGGCGCAGTGAGTTTCTGCCGGTTCGCCGAGGTACCGGAGTTCGAGGCCATCATCACCGACACCTCGCTCACCGCTGTGGAGGCCCAGCGCTACGCGCTGCTGGGCCCCCAGGTCATCCGGGTGTGAGCAGACCGGGACTCCAACCCCGGACTCAAGTCCTGGGGCTTCCCTCACTGTTGCTCGCCATGTTGCCGTCAGGTCCCGATCTGTCCGCGCGGGCCGCCGAGCAGGGGCGCAGCAGTGCCACCGCGCCTCGCTGCGACTGGGACGACAAGAGCGCGACAAGGTAGCGGCATGCCGACAAGGCCGTAAAAGCAAACGCCCCGTCCTAGCCTCTGGTCACCGCCACAACTGGGCTGTTCACGCTCGGTTGTACGCGCCGCCCGGCATGTAAGGAACCGGCGGCAGGTCGACCACGAGAGGGGCCCGCCTGTGTGCCAACGGAATGTCGAGGCGATGGAGGACCTGCTCACCCAGCACTCCGGGCTGCTGACCGATGTCTCCGAGAGCTACCGCTGCAGCGAGGGCTCCCTCACGCAGATGTGGAGCTTTCCCGGCCGGGGAGTGCCGTCAACCACCTTCATATGACGGTGACATACAGCGAACAGAGGACGGCCCGGCGGACGGCGGGGTTGCCCGCCGCCCGACCGGGCGACTCGAAGGAGCCCGAGGCGGTCCTGCCTCGTGCGGGTGTGTGTCGGCAGGCCCGTCGCTCCCAACGGGCGTGTCCGGTCAGGCGTCGAGGACGAGCAACTGTGCGTGGTCCTGCTCCCAGCCGACGCACACATCCGCGTCGAGTTCGGCGGCGGTGCGCGAGCTCGGGGACATTTCCCGCATCAACAGCTCCTGCTCCCCCACAAGCAGCCGGTGGCGGATGGTGGCGCCGAGGTTGGTGGAGGACATCACTCGGCCCTTCGCGCTGTTCTCGTCCCGTTCGGCGGGAATGAACGCCAGATGTTCCGGCCGGATGGACACCGCGTACCGATCACCCTTGGCCCCGCGGTCCTGCACCCGGCAGATCCCGAGCCGGCCGAGGTCGACGACGGCCGTGTCGCCCGAGCGTTCCACGATGCTGCACGGCAGGAGATTGGTGTCGCCGAGGAAGTTGGCCACCCAGTCGGTCGCGGGATGCGCGTACACGTCCTCAGGAGCGCCCTGCTGCACGATCCTGCCGTCGCGCATCACGACGATTCTGTCCGACATGGACATGGCTTCGTCCTGGTCGTGGGTGACGAACAGTACGGAGATCCCCAGAGACCGTTGGATGGTCTTGATCTCTTCCTGCATCTGCTCGCGCAGCCGTTTGTCCAGCGCTGCCATCGGCTCGTCCAGGAGCAGTGCCGACGGATTGAAGACCAGGGCGCGGGCCAGCGCGACCCGCTGCTGCTGTCCTCCGGACAGCTGGCGCGGACGGCGGTCGCCCAGCTTGGCCAGACCGACGCGTTCGAGGGCCTCCTCGGCCCGTTGGCGCCGCTCCGCCGGCCGGATCTTACGCATACGCAGGGCGAACTCGACGTTCTCCCGGGCGCTCATGTGGGGGAACAGCGCGTAACTCTGGAACACCACACCGAGATTGCGGTCCTTCGGCGGCAGCTTGTCGACCGGTTCGCCGTTGATCAGCACGGTGCCGGAGGTGAGATCCTCGAAGCCGGCAACCATCATCATGGTGGTGGTCTTGCCCGAACCGCTGGGGCCGAGCAGGGTAACGAACTCGCCGGGCTGCACGGTCAGATCGAGGTCGTCGACCGCGGCGACGTCGCCATAGGTCTTACGCACCCGGCGCAGTTCGATGGAACCGTTTTCCTGAGTCCCGACGACCGGCGAGTCAGCGATCGGGAGCGTAGCGGAGGTTGTCATGGAACTCACCCTGTCTGGTCGGCGGCAACCGTCGTCAACGGCAGCATCCGGGCGATGGAACGGCGGCGAAGCATGAAGAGGACCTGTACGAGCAGTCCGAGAGTGGCGACGGTGACCAACATGGCCGAGGAGACAGCGATCTTCGGCGTCAGGTTGTACTGAATGTCGGTGAACATCTTCACCGGCAGCGTGGTCGCACTCGGCGACTGCAGGAACAGCGCGATCACCGTCTCGTCGATGGAGACGGAAAAGGCGAACAGCGCGCCCGCGACGAGACCGGGCCGGATGACCGGGAGATACACGAACCGTGCCACGGACGCTGTGCCGGCTCCCAGACTCTGCGCGGAGCGCACCAGGGCCGGATTGAGGCCGGAGAGGCTGGCGCGCACGGTGAGGAACGCGTACGGCGTGGCGATCACGGCGTGGGCGAGGCCGATCGGAAGAATCGTGCCGACGAGTCCGACGGAGTTGAAGAACTGGTAGAACGCCAGCGCCAGCACCACGGCGGGGACGATCATCGGAGCGAGGATCACCCCGGTCACCGCGGACCGCCCCGGGAACTGCCGCCCGTGCAGGGCCACCGCCGCAGCTCCGCCCAGCAGCACCGCGAGTACCACGGCGATACCCGCGGCCTGCAGGCTCGCCAGAACGGCCGAGATCCAGGCCGTGTCGCCGAAGAATCCGGTGACCGCGTCGGTGGAGAACCGATCCGGCGGGAAGGTGATGTACCGGCTGTGGTTGAACGCCATCGGCACCACGATCGCGGTGGGTACGACGAGGAACACGAAAACCGGGACGGCGGCGAGCAGCGCCGGGGAAAGCCGAGAACTAGCCGACCTCATGGGCACCTCCCGCGCGGAGGATCCGCTGGTAGACCGCCACGAGCACGCTCACGATGGCGGTCAGCACAAGCGCGAGCGCGGATGCCCCGGCGAAGTCGGTCAACTCCATGGCGTAGAAGTCGATTTGATTGGCAATCATCTGATCTCCCGGACCACCGAGCACGACCGGTGTGATGAAGAAGCCGGTGCTGATGATGAACACCAGCAGCCCGGCGGCCGAGACGCCCGGCACAGTGAGCGGAAGGATGACCCGGCGGAAGACCGACAGCTCGCCGGCGCCCAGGGAACGCGCGGCCAGCTCCAGCCGGTTGTCGATCGCTGCCAGCGCGGCGAAGATCGGGAACACGGCGTAGGGCAGGAGGTAGTGCACCATCCCCAGCACGACCGCGAACCGGTTGTGCAGCAGCGTCAGCGGATGGTCGGTGAGCCCGAGTCCCTGCAGGGCGCCGTTCACCAGGCCGTTGTCCTGCAGGAGGACCGCCCAGGCGAAGTTCTTCACCAGGACTCCGGTCCAGAACGGCAGCAGGACCAGGGCGAACAGGACGACCCGCGTGAGCGCGCCACTGCGCCAGATCGCCCAGGCCAGCAGGTAGCCGATCACGACGGTCGCGAGGGTGGAGACCGCGCTGATCTCGAACGTATTGATCAACGACTTGATCACCAGCGGGTCTTCGAGCACCCGCTGGTAGGCCTGGTCTTCCATGCTGGAGGAGACGAGCGTCCCCAGCGGGGTGAGAAACAGGATGGCGTCGAAAGCGGCGATCGGCGCGAGGAGCAGCAACCACGTCCCGCGGACGCGGAACCGGCGTCCGCGGGACGTGTCGCAGGCCTGCGCAGGCGCTACGGCGGCGAGGGGCATTGTCAGCTTCCCGCCTGCCACAGCTTGAACCTCTGCTCCGTCGCCTTGAGGTTCTTCGCCCACCACTCGTCGTCGCGTACGAGAATGCTCTCCGCCAGCTTCGGACTGGTGGGAAGAGTGTCGGCGACAGCGGCGGGCAGCTTCGCGAGCGCGGGGGTGTTGGCCAGCGTCAGGTTCGTCGTCTGGTCGAAGTCGGCTCCGGCATCTGCGTCGTTGCTCATGAAGTTCATCAGCCGGAACGCCGCTTCCTTGTTCCTCGATCCCTTGGGGACGACGAAGTAGTCGCCGGCGAGGACACCGTTGGACGAGGAGAAGTTCAGCCTGGCCCCGTCCTTGCGAGCGGCGTTGATCCGGTTGTTGAAGCTGGTGGACAGCGTGACCTCGCCCGACGTCAACTGCTGGACGGGCTCCTGATTGGCCGTGTGGTAGATCAGCTTGTCGCGTCCGGGGTGCTTCGCCAGGTAACGCAGCGCGGCGTCCACATCCAGCGGATAGATCTTGTCGAAGGGTATGCCCTCGGCCAGCCGCGCCGCTTCCAGCACCGAGCTGTCCGACAGCTGTCCGTACACCGAGCGCTTGGTGGGGTATCTGCTCTGGTCGAAGAACTGGGCCCAGTTCTTGGGTGCTTGCCCGTCGGGGATGTGCTTCTGGTCCCAGGCCATCACGAACAGGAAGCTCAGGTACTTGATGCCGTACTCCGCCTTCGCGTAGGAAGGCAGCCCCTTGTCGCTGATGATGCCGTAGTCGAACTTCTCGAGCAGGTCTTCGTTGACGGCCTGGACGTACTCCGGAGCCGTCAGCTCCACCAGGTCCCACTGCACGTCGCCGGAGTGCACCTGCGTCTTGAGGGCCGCCAGGCTGGTGTTGGCGAGCAGCGTCGAGCGGATGCCCGTCTTCTTCTCGAACGGCTTCAGGATGGTCTTCGTCAGCTGGTCGTTGTAGGAGCCGCCGTACGAGGTGACCGTCACGGTCTTGTTCGCCGGCGCGGTGTTGGTGGACTTGGTGCTGCAGGAGGTGAGCAGGCTTCCCGCGAACGGGACCGCCAGCGCAGCACCTGCTCCCGTCCTCAGAATCGACCGCCGGCTGATGGGTGTCGTTGGCTGCGTCATTTTCGGCACGGCCTCTCTTGGAATTTCCACGCATGCGGGAATCGGACGATGACAACTTCAGGCTGAGCAAAGGGGGATCTACGCCGTCTCATGGCGGAGTGGAGAGTGCGGCCGCAACTCCGGGGCCGTCGACGAATCGCTGTGGCTTTGCGGGTTCCGCTTATGCCTTGGCGCGTCGCGAACCTATGGATCTCGAACAATCCATGATTCGTCGCGGTGGCTGCGTCACACCGCCGACCGCGTGCCGCAAACCATAGGGTTCGATTGTCCGGCCGTCAACGATTGTTTTCCGGCAATCACACTCGGACGACGCCGGAGTGTGCCAGGCACGAACCCGCAGTAGAGGTGAAGGCGTTCCCCTTCGCGGAAGAACCGTCGCCTGCGCCGGTCAGCAACGGACCGCGCTCCGCGCCGGGCCCGGGCGGCAGCCGCCTCCGCAGCGGATCCGCGCATCCGCGCCGCGGTCCCGGCCGCGACCTTGCGCGCCGGGGCCGACCACGCCACCGGCGAAGTGGTGAGCACAGAACGGCCGACCTTTTCGGTCAACCTGGACCGTTTACGCACCCTTTCCGCATGTGCGAGACATCCACTGAATGGCCGTCCAGTGGATGGAACGTACACTTCCGGGCCGCTGGTGCCCGGCCTAGGTTTCGTAGCGCGAGACGGCAGTCGACCGTTCGCGGCCCCGGGCGACCCCCACGCAGGCCGTGTGGCACCGCCCCCGCACGCTCCACCCCCGCACCAAACCCGGGTCCGACGTCACACGGTCCCGGATCCCCTTTCTTGCGCCCTCCGAAATTCGCTCCACCGCGTTTACCGCCCCGCCGCAACGACGCCCCCCATTGCACAGCACCACGGTCCGGGCAGCCGCCTGACAGATCGGAGGATCGCATGGCCATCGACCACTTCGCGATGAACGACTATGCGCTCCTCGCCGGCTCGCCGTCCCACCCGTGCCGCATGAGTCAGTTACTCAGGGCTTAACCGGGCGCTGTCATTCTCGTCCAGGGCCATGCAACCGATGCTGCCTGCAAAAGTGTTGACGCTTCCTGGGCTCACACCATGCTGAATTCAGACCGAGGCTTCGTTCATTCGCTCACCCTCCTTGAATTCTGCAGCCGATACCCATGACCCACACATGCGGATCGCTCAGAAGGTCCGGGGCCGCCCGCGACGCCGGGTGCGCGCGACGCCGGGTGCGCGCGACGCCGCGCCCGCGATGACCGCCAACTCAGCTGCCCCTGCGGAGAGTTGGCACAAGTCGCTGGAGTCCACCGGATAACGGACACCGGAGGCGCCCAGTCGGACAAGAACTGGTCAAAAATTTGTGAGGTAATTGTCGAAACTCCGTCAAATTCGTTCGTTCGGTGGCACGCTCGGCGGTTGATCAACCCCCCACAGACCGAGCGATGGAGATCGCATGACCCCCCACAAGAACACCCGGCGCGCCGCTGCCCTCGTGGCCACGGCCGCCATGGTCGTCGTCGGCGTACAGGCCGGATCCGCGAGCGGCGCTCCCGGCCGGGCAGACGGCCCCACCCCCGCCCCGACGGGCGTTTCCGCGCGCGACGCGGCAATCAAGTCCGCCCAGGCGGACGCTACTTCGGCCGCCGGCGCGCTCGGCCTCGGCGCCAAGGAGAAGCTGGTCGTCCGTGACGTCATCAAGGACGCGGACGGCACGGTGCACACCCGATACGAGCGCACGTACGACGGACTGCCCGTCCTGGGCGGCGACCTCGTCACGCACACCGCCAAGAACGGCAAGTTCAGGGGCGTGGACAAGGCGAACGACGCCCGTATATCGGTGGCGACCACCGACGCGGTGCGTAAGGCCGCGGCCGGTGCCCGCAAGGTGATCTGGGCGGCCAACGGCAAGCCGGTCCTCGCCTTCGAGACGGTCAAGACCGGCGTACAGAAGGACGGTACGCCCAGCAAGCTGCACATCGTCACCGACGCAGCGACCGGCAAGAAGCTGCACCAGTACGAAGCTGTCGAGACCGGCACCGGCGCCAGCCAGTACAGCGGCGAGGTCCCCCTCTCCACCACCAAGAGCGGTTCCGGCTTCGAGCTCACCGACGGCGAGCGCGGCGGCCACAAGACCTACGACCTGAACCAGGGCCAGAGCGGCACCGGCAAGCTGCTCACTGACGACGACGACAAGTGGGGCAGCGGCACCAACGACGACCGGCAGACCGCCGGCGTCGACGCCGCCTACGGCGCCGCCATGACCTGGGACTTCTACAAGACCGAGCTCGGCCGCAATGGCATCGCCGACGACGGCAAGGCCGCGTACTCCCGGGTCCACTACGGCCAGTCGTACGTCAACGCCTTCTGGGACGACGACTGCTTCTGCATGACGTACGGCGACGGCGAGGGCGACAAGAAGTCCCTCACCGAGCTCGACGTGGCGGGCCACGAGATGAGCCACGGTCTCACCTCCCGTACCGCCAAGCTGGAGTACAGCGGTGAGTCGGGCGGGCTCAACGAGGCGACCAGCGACATCTTCGGCACCTCGGTCGAGTTCTTCGCCAACAACAAGAAGGACGTCGGCGACTACCTCATCGGCGAAGAGATCGACATCAACGGCGACGGCAAGCCCCTGCGTTACATGGACAAGCCCAGCAAGGACGGGAAGTCCCTGGACGCGTGGAAGGCCGGCGCCGGCGACTCGGACGTCCACCACTCCTCCGGCATCGCGAACCACTTCTTCTACCTGCTGTCCGAGGGCAGCGGCAAGAAGACGATCAACGGGGTCGACTACGACTCCCCGACCTCGGACGGCTCGACGGTCACCGGGATCGGCCGGGAGAAGGCCTACAAGATCTGGTACAAGGCCCTCACCACGTACATGACCTCGACGACCGACTACAAGGCCGCCCGTGAGGCGACCGTGAAGGCAGCAAACGACCTGTACGGAGCAGACGGCGCGGAGGCGAAGACAGTCGCCGCCGCCTGGGGCGCGGTCAACGTGAAGTAACCGGCTCCCGCTTGCCGTAGAGCCAGGTGTTCCTTAGGTCCATCAGGTCCTCGCGGGACTTCTTCACGGAGCACCCCCGGTAGAAGTGCCCCGCGGCCGTTAGGGGCGGTATCCATGACGCCGGGGGGGGCTTATAAAAAAATGTCGCGGGCGGCGACCCAA
>NZ_JBHWWF010000001.1:370705-498577 GCF_042736455.1 Streptomyces sp. NPDC060064 | reverse complement strand
GGCACGCATCGCGTGCCCGGGGCCCTTCCTGCGTATCAGGCGGAGGCCGTCCGCACGGCCGGGCGGCGGCTCGCGATGACCTTCCGCGCCAGCGCGCGCGGGCTGGTCAGGAAGCCGTACCCCCACGACATGTGCATCGTGGCCAGCGCGACGGGGATCTGCAGTCGCGCCTTCAGCGGCAGGCCCCTGCCCGCGGGGACGGATCCGGCCGCGATCGCGGCCAGATAGCCGGCCGGCACCACAAAGCCCCATGGAGTGAGGGCCACGCCGACCACGAGGCCCGCGGCGATCGCGCAGACGGCGGTCGGCGGGGCGAGGTAGCGGAGGTTGATGGAGCCGGAGTGGTAGCGGGCGACGACATGGCGCCAGCGGCCGTAGTCCTTGTACTGCTTGGCGAGGGCCTTCACGGAGGGCCGCGGCCGGTACTGGACCTTGAGCTCCGGCGAGAACCAGATGAGGCCGCCCGCCTCGCGGATACGGAAGTTCAGCTCCCAGTCCTGGGCGCGGATGAACTCCTCGTTGTAGCCGCCCTGTTGCTCCAGCGCCTCGCGCCGGAAGACACCCAGATACACGGTTTCGGCCGGGGCTGCCGCGCCGCCGGTGTGAAAGGCCGCGTTGCCGACACCTATCTTCGAGGTCATGGCGGCGGCGACCGCGTGCTCCCAGTCGTTCTCGCCCTCGGCGTGCATGATGCCGCCGACGTTCTGCGCGCCGGTCTCCTCCAGGAGCCGGACGGCGGTGGCGATGTAGTCGGCCGACAGCATGCCGTGCCCGTCGACCCGTACCACGATCGGGTGGCGCGATGCCTTGATGGCGGCATTCAGCGCGGCCGGGGTGCGGCCGGTGGGGTTCGGGACGGTGTGGACGCGGGGGTCCTCCCGTACGAGCTCGGCGGCGATCTCGTCGGTGCGGTCCGTGGACGGCCCGAGCGCGATCACCACCTCCATCTCGCCGTCGTACTCCTGCTCGAGGATGTGACGGACGGAGTTACGCAGATGCCGCTCCTCGTTGAGGACCGGCATGATCACGGAGACAGCGGGTGTGGCGTTCATCGGTCGCCACGTTACCGCGAACGGGGGACACGGACGCGCGGCGGCCGGGTCGCTGCCCGTTGTCGCAGATCGTATGGGCCTACGGTGCTCGCGATCCCTGTCACCTGCGGAGGTTTCCCACGTGCCCACGCCGCCCCGCTCCAGCCGTCCGCGGCCGGCCGCTCAGCCCAGGACCAGACGTCCGGCCGGGAGCAGACAGCCGGTCGCGAGCGGGCGGGCGGCCGGGAGCAGACAGCCGGTCGCGAGCAGACGGCCGGCCGCGCGGCCCCGCTGGGGAATGCGGGTGGCGACGTCGCTCTCGGTCCTGGTGCTGGCCGCGGGCGGCATCGGGCATGCGGTGGTGACGAGTCTGGACACCACCGGTATCAGCCGCGTCGACCCGTTCAGGGACATGAAGAACCGGCCCGATGCGGGCCACGGCATGAATCTGCTCGTCGTCGGCACCGACGGGCGCGACAAAATCACACGCGAGGAGAAGCGGAAGTACCGTCTGGGCGGCGCGCCCTGCCGCTGCACCGACACGATCATGCTCGTGCACATCTCGGCGGACCGGGAGCGCGCGAGTGTGGTGAGCCTGCCGCGGGACACCTACACGCAGATCCCCGAGCACACCGACGCCACCACCGGCAAGCACCACCAGCCGCACCCGCTGAAACTCAACGCGGCGTACTCGGAAGGCGGGCCGAACCTGACCGTGCGGACCGTCGAGAACATGACCAAGGTGAAGATCGACCACTATCTGGAGGTCGACTTCACCAGCTTCATGAAGACGGTGGACACGCTGGGCGGGGTGGAGATCTGCAACGCCCGGCCGCTGAAGGACTCGCACACCGGTCTGGATCTCGGCGTCGGCACGCACAGGCTCACCGGCGGTCAGGCGCTGCAGTACGTGCGTTCGCGCTATGTCGACGGGGCGGCGGACCTGGGCCGGATGCAGCGCCAGCAGCGCTTCCTCGCAGCTCTCATCCACCAGGCGACCAGCAGCGGCGTCCTGCTGAACCCGGTCAAGTTCCGGGATGTCGCCTCGACGATGCTGAACTCCGTACGGGCCGACCGGGGCTTCGGCTCGGACGAGATGCTCGCGCTCAGCAAGGCGATGCGCGGCTTCACACCCGCCTCCTCGGAGTTCACGTCCGTACCGCTCGCCGACACCAGGAATCCGGTCAAGGGCATCGGCTCCACGGTGAAGTGGGACGACGCGAAGTCGAAGAAGCTCTTCCAGACGCTGCGCGAGGACAAGCCGCTCGCCCCGCGCCGGCCGAAGACGCGGAAGGTGACGCTGGTCGATGTGCCGCCGCAGCAGATCCGGGTGCAGATCTTCAACGGCACGCACACCGACGGGCTCGGCAAGCAGGTCGACGCGGCCCTGCGCTCCACCGGCTTCAACACCACCCGCGCCCCGCTGAACGGCAGCAGCCGCGAGGTGCGCCGCACCTATGTGACATACGACCCACGCTGGGACCGCTCGGCGAAGTCGCTCGCGGCCGCGCTGCCGGGGTGCGAGCTGCGCGCGGCCAGGAGGCAGGGGCCGACGCTGAAGGTGACGGCGGGGCGGGACTACAAAGGGGTCACGCCGGTGCGGGCGGAGGAGGTGCCCCGGGGCGGGTTCGGCGCGGTCACCGGCGACCAGGTCGTCTGCCCGTGAGAGCCGGTCAGTCCTCGATGCCCTCGGCGGCGCGCTTCTCCCGCAGCTCCTTGATCGCGCGGCGCCGGGCGAGCCGGTGCGTACGGCGGATCTGGGCCTCCTGGTAGCGCCGCCGGTCGCGCTCGGTCTCGGGGACCACGGGCGGTACGCGGCGGGGCTTGCCGTCGCCGTCGACGGCCGCGAAGACGAGATAGGCGCTGCCGACCTGCTGCGCCGGGGTCGACTCGTTCCAGCGCTCGGCCAGGACCCGTACGCCGACCTCCATCGAAGACCGCCCTGTCCAGTTGACCTGGGCCTTCACATGGACCAGATCACCGACCCTGACCGGCTCCAGGAAGACCATCTCGTCCATGGAGGCGGTGACCGCAGGCCCGCCGGAGTGGCGGCCGGCGACCGCGCCCGCCGCGTCGTCCACCAGCTTCATGATCACGCCACCGTGCACCGTGCCGAGGAGATTGGTGTCACTGCCGGTCATGATGTGGCTCAGGGTGGTACGGGAAGCTGCGGTGGGCTTGCCCGGTATCTCTGGTTCCGGGCGCTGGGCCTGATCTGTCATGCGCCCCACCATATGCCGGGCCACATTGCATCAGCTTCGCAACAGCCCTGGTGCGATTCCTCACCCTCCTTGTGGGGGACGGGGGCTCTCCCTGCACACTGGTCCGCATGAATGACTGGCCCGATGGATGGTCCGACGACCGCGGCAACGGCAACGCAGCCGGCTACGGCCGCGGCAGCGCAGGCCCGCAGCCCGAAGGCGCGCGGGTGATGCGCCATGTCCAGCGCCCGGCCGCACCGCAGCGCGGCGGGGTCCCTCCGCAGTCGCGCGGGTACGACGAAGGCTATGACCAGCAGGCGTACGACAGCGGCTACAACACGGGTCAGGTCTACGGAGGCGGCGACCGGGGCGGCGACAACGGCGCTCCCCCACAGAGCTACCCGCCGCGCCCGGGCGCGGCCCCGGACTGGCGCCGCCGACTCAAGATCGGTTCGCTGACGCTGGTCGTGCTGCTGCTCGCGGTCTCCATAGGCACGTACTTCTGGGCCGACGCCAAGCTCAACCGCGAGGTCGACCTCTCCAAGGTCATCGAGCGGCCGGGCGGCGGCGAGGGCACGAACTATCTGATCGTGGGTTCCGACAGCCGTGAGGGCATGTCCGCCGACGAGAAGAAGAAGCTCCACACGGGCTCGGCCGAAGGCAAGCGGACCGACTCGATGATGATCCTGCACGACGGCTCGAACGGCCCGACGCTGATCTCACTGCCGCGCGACTCGGACGTGGAGATACCGTCCTTCAAGGGCTCGCAGTCGGGCAAGCTCTTCCCGGCGAAGGGCCGGCACACCAAGCTGAACGCCGCTTACGCGGAGGACGGCCCGGAGCTGCTGGTCCGCACGGTCGAGCACAACACGGGCCTGCGCATCGACCACTACGTCGAAATCGGCTTCGCGGGCTTCGCGAACATCGTGGACGCGATCGGCGGTGTCGAGATCGACATCCCGAAGGCCTTCAAGGACAAGAACTCGGGCGCGGACTTCCAGGCCGGCAAGCAGACGCTCGACGGCGAGCAGTCGCTGGCGTTCGTACGGACGCGGTACGCGTTCGCGGGCAGCGACCTGGACCGTACGAAGAACCAGCAGAAGTTCCTCGCGGCCCTGGCGAGCCAGACGGCGACGCCGGGCACGATCCTCAACCCGTTCAAGCTCTACCCGACGATGGGCGCGGGCCTGGACACGCTCATCGTCGACAAGGACATGTCCTTGTGGTCGCTGGGACAGATGTTCTTCGCGATGAAGGGCGTCACGGGCGGCGAGGGCAAGTCCATGAACATGCCGATCTCGGGCAGCACGGGCGGGAACCTGGTCTGGGACAAGGCCAAGGTGAAGCAGCTGGTGCAGCAGCTGAAGAACGACGAGAAGGTCACGGTCACCTCGGACCGCTGACGCTTGAACGGTACGGGAGAGGGCCCGGACGGATCGCCGTCCGGGCCCTCTCGTGCGCTCCGGACCCCGACCGCTCAGGAGAAGTGTTGGCAACAGGACGGCACAACGAAAGAGGCACCCCGAAGGGTGCCTCTTACCTGTCTACGCGTGCCGGCTACGGCAGGTTCCTTGCCATGACGATCCGCTGAACCTGATTTGTGCCCTCGTAAATTTGCGTGATTTTGGCGTCGCGCATCATCCGCTCCACCGGGTAGTCACGCGTGTAGCCGTAGCCGCCGAGCAGCTGGACGGCGTCCGTCGTGACCTCCATCGCGACGTCGGAGGCGAAGCACTTCGCCGCCGCGCCGAAGAAGGTCAGGTCGCCGTCGACGCGCTGCGACTTCGCGGCCGCCGAGTAGGTGAGCTGGCGGGCGGCCTCGAGCTTCATGGCCATGTCGGCGAGCATGAACTGGATGCCCTGGAAGTCGGCGATCGGCTTGCCGAACTGCTTGCGCTCCTGGACATAGCCCTTGGCGTAGTCGAGGGCGCCCTGGGCGATGCCGAGGGCCTGGGCCGCGATCGTGATGCGGGTGTGGTCCAGGGTCTTCATCGCGGTGGCGAAGCCCGTGCCCTCCTCGCCGATCATGCGGTCGGCGGGGATGCGGACGTTGTCGAGGTAGACCTCGCGGGTCGGGGAGCCCTTGATGCCGAGCTTCTTCTCCGGGGCGCCGAAGGAGACACCCTCGTCCGACTTCTCGACGACGAAGGCGCTGATGCCCTTGGAGCGCTTGGTCGGGTCGGTGACGGCCATCACCGTGTAGTACTCGGAGACGCCGGCGTTGGTGATCCAGCGCTTCACGCCGTTGAGGACCCAGAAGTCTCCGTCGCGTACGGCCTTCGTCTTCATACCGGCGGCGTCGGAGCCCGCGTCCGGCTCGGAGAGGCAGTACGAGAACATCCCGTCGCCCTGGGCGAGCGGGCTCAGGTACTTCTTCTTGAGGTCTTCGTCACCCGAGAGGATCACGGGGAGGGAGCCGAGCTTGTTCACGGCCGGGATGAGGGAGGAGGACGCGCAGACGCGGGCCACCTCCTCGATCACGATCACGGTCGCCAGCGCGTCGGCGCCCGCGCCGCCGTACTCCTCGGGGACGTGGACCGCGTGCAGATCGGCGGAGACCAGCGCGTCCAGAGCCTCCTGCGGGAAGCGGGCCTGCTCGTCGACCTCGGCGGCGAACGGCGCGATCTTCGCCTCGGCGAGCGAACGGATGGCGTCGCGGAGCATGTCGTGCTCTTCGGACGGGCGGTACAGGTCGAAATCAGCCGATCCGGCCAAGGTCTCTCACTCCCCAGTGACGCTAACTACCGTTAAGTAACCTTAATTTTAGAGGCCTCGGCACTCTTAGGCATACGTGAGCTTGGCGACAGCGGCAAACCTGCCCTGCGAGGCCCCCGGTTATGCTCGGGCAGCGCACCTGAGCCCGCACTTCACTGGAGCACCGCATGGCCCTCAAGATCACCGTGATCGGCACCGGATATCTCGGCGCCACGCACGCCGCGGCCATGGCGGAGTTGGGCTTCGAGGTGCTCGGCCTCGATGTCGTTCCCGAGAAGATCGAGATGCTTTCGGCCGGCAAGGTCCCCATGTACGAGCCGGGGCTCGAGGATCTGCTCGCCAAGCATGTCGCCGGGATCGAGGGATCGAGCGGCCGGCTGCGTTTCACGACCTCCTGGGAGGAGATCGGGGAGTTCGGCGACGTTCATTTTGTCTGTGTGAACACCCCGCAGAAGCACGGTGAGTACGCCTGCGACATGTCGTACGTGGACCGCGCCTTCGCCTCTCTCGCGCCGCAGCTGAAGCGGCCGGCGCTGGTCGTCGGCAAGTCGACCGTGCCGGTCGGCAGCGCGGCCCGGCTGGCGGAACTGCTCGTCGAGCTGGCTCCGGTGGGCGTGGACGCGGAGCTGGCGTGGAACCCGGAGTTCCTGCGCGAGGGCTTCGCCGTCCAGGACACGCTGCACCCCGACCGGATCGTGGTCGGCGTGGAGAGCGAGCGCGCGGAAAAGCTGCTGCGCGAGGTGTACGCGACGCCGGTCGGTGAAGGGTCGCCGTTCGTGGTGATGGACTTTCCGACCGCCGAGCTGGTGAAGACCTCCGCGAACTCCTTTCTCGCGACGAAGATTTCGTTCATCAACGCGATGGCGGAGGTGTGCGAGGCCGCGGACGGCGATGTCGTGAAGCTGGCCGAGGCGATCGGTTACGACGAGCGGATCGGGTCCAAGTTCCTGCGGGCCGGGATCGGCTTCGGCGGCGGATGTCTGCCGAAGGACATCCGGGCATTCATGGCGCGCGCCGGTGAGCTGGGCGCCGACCAGGCGCTGACCTTCCTGCGGGAGGTCGACTCGATCAATATGCGGCGGCGTGGCCACATGGTGGAACTGGCGCGGGACGCGGTGGGCGGTGACTCCTTCCTGGGGAAGCGGGTGGCCGTGCTGGGTGCGACGTTCAAACCGGACTCGGACGACGTACGGGATTCACCGGCGCTGAATGTGGCGGGCCAGATCCATCTGCAGGGCGGCCAGGTGACGGTGTACGACCCGAAGGGCATGGAGAACGCGCGCCGTCTCTTCCCGACGCTGGGCTACGCCGATTCGGCGCTGGACGCGGTGCGGGGCGCGGATGTGGTGCTGCACCTGACGGAGTGGCGCGAGTTCCGCGAGCTGGACGCGGCGGCGCTGGGCGAGGTCGCGACCAGCCGGATCATCCTGGACGGGCGGAACGCGCTGGACGGCGCGCGCTGGCGCGAGGCGGGCTGGACGTACCGGGCGATGGGCCGCCCGCGCGCCTGAGCGGGGGCGATGGGGGGTGGGCCG
The DNA here is from genome assembly GCF_042736455.1 of Streptomyces sp. NPDC060064. Taxonomy (NCBI): domain Bacteria; kingdom Bacillati; phylum Actinomycetota; class Actinomycetes; order Kitasatosporales; family Streptomycetaceae; genus Streptomyces; species Streptomyces sp. NPDC060064. The sequence goes on along the minus strand of NZ_JBHWWF010000001.1, from coordinate 491,095 downwards.
CTGCGCGCGGTCATGACCAGCCGCAGTTCTGATCAGCACGCTGCTGCGTACGGGCCGGCCCCTGGGCGCGGACAGCGCACTCAGCGCGCACGCATCGGGCGGCTCCGCGCGCGGTCGTGACCGCGGTCGGGCCGGCCCTCGGGGGTATCAGGCCGAGGCGTCCGGCACCGACCGGCGAGCCCGGTAGGTACGCATCTTGGCGCGGGCTCCGCAGACCGACATCGAGCACCAGCGGCGGCGGCCCGCCGGGCTGCGGTCGTAGTACGCCCACTGGCAGTCCTCCGCCTCGCACGCCTTGAGACGTGCCCAGGTCCCGTCGGCGGCCGCGGTCGCGAGTGCCTCGGCGATACGGGAGACGAGCGTGTCCGGGGTGGCCGGACGGAGCGCGGCCGTGCCGTCCTCGGCCACCGTGACCAGCAGCGGCGCCTCGGACAGAAAGCCGTCCAGTGCCGTCGGCGAGCGGTCCGGTGCGCGGTGGCCCGCGTGGGCGAGGCAGGCGGCGCGCAGGGCCTCGCGGAGTTCGCGGGCCGCGGGGACGTCCCGCTCGGCGAGACCGAAGACGGCACGGCCCTCCGTGGTGTCCAGAGCGTCGGCGCCGGTCTCAACGTCCAGCGTGTTCACCAGGGCCTCGACCAGCGCCAGGCCGCCTGGTGCGGGCGCCTTCTCATTCATGGTTGCGACGTTACCTCCGATGGGGGAGCATCAGGTAACCGTTACCGGTTGCTCGCATATAGCGGTAACACCGACCGAGGAGGAAATCATGGCCATCGCCACGCTGGGGGCCGTCGTTCTGGACTGTCCCGACCCCGTCGCACTCGGCCGTTTCTACGCCGCGGTGCTGGGCGGCCGGATCCAGGACGACGGCGAGGGCTGGGTCGACCTGGCGGAAGCCCCGGGCACCCCGCTGGCCTTCCAGGCCGCGCCCGGCTTCGTACCGCCGAAGTGGCCGGCTCCCGACGACTCGCAGCAGTTCCACCTGGATCTGACGGTGGAGGACCTGGACACGGCGGAGAAGCACGTACTGGCGCTGGGCGCGACGGTGCTGGACGCGGACGACAGGGCCCGCTCCTGGCGCGTGTATGCGGACCCGGCGGGGCATCCGTTCTGCCTCTGCGCCTGCTGACCGCGCCGCCACGGGGCGGCCCGCGCGGCCGGGGTTCAGGTGTCCAGCGTCGGCAGTGTTGCCGTCGACGGCGGGCGGCGTGGATTCGTGGCGCGGGCCAGGAACTCCGCGTCGCGTAGCACCCGGGACACGTTCGACCAGGTCAGAGCCTCGATATCCGGCTCCGGCCAGTCGCGGTCGAGGAGTTCGGCGATCACGCGGGGGAAGCAGGACACATCGCCCAGTCCCGGGGCGTGCGGGATTCCCGTGTCGTAGGCGCCGCTGAGGGCGACCGACTCGGGGCCCGCCACCTCGCGGACGTGGTCCAGGCGGTCCGCCGTCTCGTGGATCGTCGTGGCGGTGCATGCGACCATGCACACGCCGTGATTGTCGCGCAGCAGGCCCAGCACATCGTCCGGGACCCGTTCCGGGTGGTGCGAGATGACGACCGGAGCCCCGGCCACCGCGAGCGCACGGCGCATCGTGTCGGCCGAGCAGCCGGCGAGGTCGACGAGAACGCCGAGGCGGTTCATCTCGCGGACGACCTCCTGGCCGAAGCGGGTCAGTCCGTTGCCCTGCGTCCAGCGGGTGCCCGCGAGGGTGAGGCTGCGGACGCCGAGTGCGTGGTACGCCCGCAGCGTGCCGAGCGAGTCGCCCAGCGCCGGGCCCGACACCGGGCCGAGCAGGGTGGCGACGCGGCCGCAGTTGTGGGCGTCGGCCATGTCGTCGGCGCTCAGCGCGAGGCGCAGACCTTCGGGACAGGCGGCCACCAGGGAGCGGACCAGGTCGATCTGTTCCAGGGTGGCGCTCAGCGCGCGGTCCCCGGTCAGTTCCGGTGGCACGTGCAGGGACAGGAACTGCGCGCCGACGCATCCGTCCCGCAGGCGCGGTACGTCGGTCTCCAGCACGCGCTCGCCCAGTTCGATGTCGTACCCGTACCCGGACGCGTATTTCAGCGCGCGGGCCAGTCCGCTGTGGCCGTCGGCTATGGGGTGCGCGGCGAGGAGTTCGCGTGCGCGCTCAAGGCTTCCGGCGGGCTCTGCCACATCGGCCGGCTCGGCGGGCTCTGCCACATCGGCCGGCTCGGCGAGCTCTGCCACATCGGCCGGCTCGGCGAGCTCGGCCGACTCGGCCGACACTCTTCTGCTGGGCGGGGCCGGGCCGTCGAGATCGCCGACCGCGGCGGTGGCGGCATGGGGGTCGTCCTCGAGATCTGCCATGTCTGGGTGCTCCGAGCTTCGACGGCGGTTGCCGTACGGCCACCGTGGCACGGGAGCGGCGAGGGTTCACGGCAGGGTGGTGCGTTCGGGGGTACGGGGCCTCGTCCCCGTACCCCCGTCACCGCACTCAGCCGTCGAGCTGCTCGATCGTCGCGTTGGACGGTCCGCGGCCCCGCTGCAGGTCGCGGGCGACGTCTTCGGCCGCGCGCAGTGTGCGCACCGCGTTCTGCCAGGTGAGCTTCGCCAGGTCGGCGTCGGACCAGCCGCGGCGCAGCAGCTCCGCGATCAGGTTCGGGTAGCCCGCGACGTCCTCGAGCCCGGCCGGGGTGAAGGCCGTGCCGTCGAAGTCGCCGCCGACGCCGATGTGGTCGATGCCGGCGACCTCGCGCATGTGGTCGAGATGGTCGGCGACCGTCGCGGCCGTCGCCATCGGCCGTGGGTTCGCCGCCTCGAATGCCTCGTGGACCTTCATGGCCTCCGGCGTGGTGTCCAGGTGGTGGAGGCCGTGCGCGCGCATGTTCTCGTCCGCGGCCCGTGTCCAGTCGACGGCCGCCGGAAGGATGAACTTCGGTACGAACGTCGCCATGGCGATACCGCCGTTGTCGGGCAGCTGTGCCAGCACGTCGTCGGGAATGTTGCGCACGTGGTCGCATATCGCCCGGGACGACGAGTGCGAGAAGACGACCGGCGCGACCGAGGTGGCCAGCGCGTCGCGCATCGTCGACACAGCGACGTGCGAGAGGTCGACCAGCATGCCGATGCGGTTCATCTCCCGTACGACCTCATGGCCGAAGGCCGACAGACCGCCGACGCCCACCTCGTCGGTCGCCGAGTCCGCCCACGCGATGTTGTCGTTGTGGGTGAGCGTCATATAGCGCACGCCCAGCGCGAACAGGGCCCGCAGGGTGGCGAGGGAGTTGTTGATGGAGTGGCCGCCCTCGGCGCCCATCAGCGAGGCGATACGGCCTTCGCCGCGCGCCTGCTCCATGTCGTCCGCGTTCAGGGCTGCGGCCAGGTCCGCCGGATAGCGCTCAAGGAGCTGGCGCACCCCGTCGATCTGCTCGAGGGTCGCGCTGACCGCGTCGTCGCCGGCCATGTCGCTGCGTACGTACACGGACCAGAACTGCGCGCCGACCCCGCCGGAACGCAGCCGCGGGATGTCGGTGTGCAGCCGGCCGGTCTGGTCGCCGGCGATGTCGAGGCGGTCCAGGTCGTAGCGGACGTGCTGGCGCAGCGCCCAGGGCAGGTCGTTGTGGCCGTCGACGACGGGGTGGGCGGCGAGGAGTTCGCGCGCCGCGGTGAGGAAGTCCGTGGCTGAGTCCATTGCCTCTTACTTCCCGAAGCCGAAGGCGCCCGCACCTTCGACCTTGGTGCGCAGCCGCTTGCCCTTCTCGGTGGCCTGGTCGTTCAGCTCCTGCTGGAACTCCCGCATACGGGCGAGGAGTTCGCCGTCCTGCGTGGCCAGGATGCGGGCCGCGAGCAGACCGGCGTTGCGGGCGCCGGCCACCGAGACGGTGGCCACGGGCACGCCCGCCGGCATCTGCACGATGGAGAGCAGGGAGTCCATCCCGTCGAGGTACTTCAGCGGCACCGGCACGCCGATCACGGGCAGCGGGGTGACGGAGGCGAGCATGCCCGGCAGATGGGCCGCTCCGCCGGCGCCCGCGATGATCGCCTTGAGGCCGCGGCCGTCGGCCTCCTCGCCGTACGCGATCATCTCGCGCGGCATCCGGTGCGCGGAGACGACATCGACCTCGTAGGGGATCTCGAACTCTTCGAGCGCCTGCGCGGCGGCTTCCATGACGGGCCAGTCGGAGTCCGAGCCCATGACGATGCCGACGAGGGGGCTGGCTGCGGGGCTGGTCATTCCGTGATCGTTCCCTTGAGATAGCCGGCTGCGTGACGGGCGCGCTCCAGCACGTCGTCCAGGTCGTCGCCGTAGGTGTTGACGTGCCCCACCTTGCGGCCGGGCTTCACGTCCTTGCCATACATATGGATCTTGAGCTGCGGGTCGCGGGCCATGCAGTGCAGATAGGCCGCGTACATGTCGGGGTAGTCGCCGCCCAGCACATTGCACATGACCGTCCAGCCGGCGCGCGGGCGCGGGTCGCCGAGCGGGAGGTCGAGGATGGCGCGGACATGGTTGGCGAACTGCGAGGTGACGGCGCCGTCCTGGGTCCAGTGGCCGGAGTTGTGCGGGCGCATGGCGAGTTCGTTGACCAGGATGCGGCCGTCGGTTGTCTCGAAGAGCTCGACCGCGAGATGGCCGACGACGCCGAGGTCCTTCGCGATCCGCAGGGCGAGCTCCTGGGCCTGGCCCGCGAGCGCCTCCGGCAGATTCGGCGCGGGCGCGATCACCGTGTCGCAGACGCCGTCGACCTGCTGGGACTCGACGACGGGATAGGCGACGGCCTGGCCGTGCGGAGAGCGGACGATGTTCGCCGCGAGCTCGCGGGTGAAGTCGACCTTCTCCTCCGCGAGGACGGGGACACCGGCCCGGAACGGGGCCTCGGCCTCGTGCTGCGTACGGACGAACCAGACGCCCTTGCCGTCGTAGCCGCCGCGCACCGTCTTGAGGATGACGGGGAAGCCGCCCACCTCCTCGGCGAACGCCGACACATCGGCGGGGTCCGCGACGATGCGGTGGCGCGGGCAGGGCGCGCCGAGCTCGTCGAGCTTGGCGCGCATCACGCCCTTGTCCTGCGCGTGCACCAAGGCGTCGGGCCCCGGCCGGACGGGGATGCCGTCCGCCTCCAGGGCCCGCAGGTGTTCGATCGGAACATGCTCGTGATCGAAAGTGATCACGTCGCAGCCCCGCGCGAACTCACGCAGCGTGTCCAGGTCGCGATAGTCGCCGATGACGACCTCGCTGACCACCTGGGCCGCCGAGTCCTGCGGAGTGTCACTGAGGAGCTTGAATCTGATGCCGAGGGGGATGCCCGCCTCGTGGGTCATACGGGCGAGCTGACCGCCGCCGACCATGCCGACTACCGGGAACGTCACCCTCTTAGGGTATCCGCCGCCCCGGTGCGCCCTGCCTCGCGCGGCCCCGGTCCGTCGTCGCCCTCGTCACAGTCCCGCCACGCCGTTGAAGATGTCCGCGGGCAACTCCTGAGGGTGGTGGTTAGCATGGCTGAGTTGACGACACCGACCCGAACGGGGCTGAGCGATCACCATGAGTGAACGAAGCGCACTGCGCGTGCGGCTTGATCAGCTCACGCGCGAGTTCGCGAAGTTCGGCGCGGTTGGTGCGGTGGGGCTCCTGGTGGACCTGGGAGTCTTCAATCTCGTACGGACTCTCACGGACCTCCCTGTGGTACGGGCGAGCATCGTGGCCACGGTCGTCGCGATCGCCGTCAACTATGTGGGCTTCCGCTACTTCACCTACCGGGACCGCGACAAGACCCGCAGGACCAAGGAGCTGACGCTCTTCTTCCTGTTCAGCCTGGTCGGGCTGGTGATCCAGAGCGGGGTGCTCTACGCCGCGACGTACGGCTTCGGCTGGGACAGTCCGCTGCAGAGCAATGTGTTCAAGTTCCTCGGAATCGGCATCGCGACGCTGTTCCGCTTCTGGTCGTACCGCACCTGGGTGTTCCGGGCGCTGCCGGTGCGCGAGGCCGTACAGACCGCGGAGTCCTTCCTCGGGCAGCGGCCGCCGCAGCCCGACCGGGTCTCCCGCTGAACGGTCGCACGCTGAGCCCGGGCCGCACGCCGGCTGTGCCGCGGCTGTCCGACAGCTATCTGACCATCGGCGTCTGCTCGTCCCGGCGGCCGCGCTGCACCCGGCTCAGGAAGAGCGCGAAGACCGGCGGATCCTGCTGGAGCAGCTCGAGCCGTCCGCCGTCCGCCTCCGCCAGATCGCGGGCCACGGCCAGTCCGATGCCGGTCGAGTTGCGGCCGCTGATGGTCCGCTCGAAAATCCGCGCGCCGAGGTCGGCCGGTACGCCGGGGCCCTCGTCGGTCACCTCGACGACGGCCTGGTTGCCGGTGACACGAGTGCGGACGGCGACGGTGCCGCCGCCGTGCATGAGGGAGTTCTCGATCAGCGCGGCGAGGACCTGGGCTACCGCGCCCGGGGTGCCGACGGCGCGCATGCCCTGCCGTCCCGAGCAGACGATCGCCCGGCCCGCGCTGCGGTAGGCCGGCCGCCACTCCTCCAGCTGCTGCTTGACGACCTCGTCCAGATCGAAGACGACGGCGGAACCGGTGCGCGGATCACGGGAGTTGGTGAGCAGCCGCTCCACCACGTCGGTGAGCCGCTCCACCTGGGCGAGCGCGATGCTCGCCTCCTCCTTCACCGTCTCGAGGTCCTCGGCGACGGTGATCTCCTCCAGTCGCATGGAGAGCGCGGTCAGTGGCGTACGGAGCTGGTGCGAGGCGTCCGCGGCGAGCCGGCGCTCGGCGGTGAGCATGCGCGCGATGCGCTCGGCGCTGGCGTCGAGGACGTCGGCGACCCGGTCGAGCTCGGGGACGCCATAGCGCTTGTGGCGGGGGCGCGGGTCGCCGGAGCCGAGGCGCTCGGCGGTCTCGGCGAGGTCGGTGAGCGGCGAGCCGAGCCGGTTCGCCTGGCGTACGGCGAGCAGTACGGCGGCGACGACCGCGAGCAGCGACACCGCGGCGATGATCAGCAGGGTCCGGCCGACCTCGCGGGTGACGGAGGAACGGGATTCCTCGACAGTGACGGACTCGCCGCGCTCGCCGCGCGCGACACCGCGGATGACGCTGCCGGAGGGGCGCTCGCCGATCGCGATGGGCGCGCGGCCGGGGATCTGGATCTGCGCGTACCGCTTGGCGCCGCTCTGCTCGGCCAGGATGTCCGGGTTGACGGGCTCGCCGCCGATGAGCCGGCTGTCGACGATGCTGACGAGGCGGAGGGCCTCGGAGTCCACGCTCTCCTGGGCGCTGCTGCTGATGGTGCGGGTCTCGACGAGGACGAGGGAGACACCGAAGACGGCGATGACGACGAGGACGACGGCGAGCGTGGAGTTGATGAGGCGGCGGCGCAAAGTGCCCTCCGGGCGGGACGCGGTGTACGGGGAGTGCCCGTACTTCAGCCTAGGCCTCGTGGCGCGGTTTCCTGTCCGGTGCGGGTTCCCTGCGGGCTCCGCCCCCGTGCCTCAGCTCTTCGCCGCGCCTCAGCTCTTCTCGAAGCGGAAGCCCACTCCCCGAACCGTGGCGATGTAGCGCGGGTTCGCCGCGTCGTCGCCGAGCTTCTTGCGCAGCCACGAGATGTGCATGTCCAGCGTCTTGGTGGACGACCACCACGTGGTGTCCCAGACCTCGCGCATCAGTTGGTCGCGGGTGACCACCCGGCCCGCGTCCCTGACCAGGACCCGCAGCAGGTCGAACTCCTTGGCCGTGAGCTGGAGCTCCTCGTCGCCCATCCAGGCCCGGTGCGACTCGACGTCGATCCGTACGCCGTGGGTGGCGGGCGCCGGGACGTGCTCGGTGGCGCCGCGCCGCAGCAGGGCCCGTACCCGGGCGAGCAGCTCGGCGAGGCGGAACGGCTTGGTGACGTAGTCGTCGGCGCCGGCGTCCAGGCCCACCACGGTGTCCACTTCGTCGGCGCGGGCGGTCAGCACCAGGACGGGCACGGTGTGGCCCTCGGCACGCAGCCGTCTGGCGACCTCCAGGCCGTCCATGCCGGGCAGCCCGAGGTCGAGGACGACGAGGTCCACGCCGCCGACAAGTCCGGCTTCGAGCGCGGTCGGACCGTCTTCGCGCACCTCGACCTCGTACCCCTCCCGACGTAGGGCGCGGGCCAGCGGCTCCGAGATGGAAGCGTCGTCCTCGGCGAGCAGTACACGGGTCATGTGGGTGATGGTAGTCCGCGCGACTCGCAGGTTGGGGCTTGATCGTCAAGGCCTGCGGGTCTGGGATGCAATCATGGTTGCCGCCTTCGAATCAGGGCAGCGGTTCCATTAAATCCTGTGATCCATGTCTCAAGTCCTTCCATATGCCACTGTGTCGTGACGTATGGTGGCGAGAAGCCTGTGCACTACACGGGACCTTTGGCCTGCTGAGCGTGCCAAGGGTCTCTTTTCTGCGCGAGGTTGGCCCTGCCGGCCTCGAAGACAGTGAATGACCGATGGACCGGGCCTGGTGCGCGACACAGCGCGCGAGGCGTGGATCCCGGTGCGGACTGTCCCTCGGCTCCCGCTTCTGCGGAGCGAACCCCTCAGGCGTGGGGTGGGGCACATCCGTTGCCGGTGCCGGCCACCCCCACACCGGGCGCGTACCGCTCACAAAGCACCGCGTCCCGAGCAAGCAAGGATCGACCATGGCGTCCAGCCTGACGAAGGACTCGGCCAGCTCCGCTGTCTCCGAGAAGACCTTCCTCGGCCACCCCCGCGGCCTGGCCACTCTCTTCATGACCGAGATGTGGGAGCGCTTCAGCTACTACGGCATGCGCGCCCTTCTCGTGCTCTACCTGGTCTCCGGTGGCGCCGACGCGGCAACCGGCTCCCAGGGCGGCGGCCTCGCCATGACCGCGGCCACGGCGTCGGCGATCTACGCCGTCTACGTCTCGATGGTCTACCTCATGGCCATGCCCGGCGGCTGGTTCGGTGACCGCGTCTGGGGCGCTCGCAAGACTGTCACCATCGCCGGTTTCGTGATCATGGCGGGCCACCTCTCGCTCGCCGTCCCCGGCCAGGCGATGTTCTTCGTCGGCCTGATCCTCGTCGCGGTCGGCTCCGGTCTGCTCAAGGCCAACATCTCCACGATGGTGGGTCACCTCTACGACGGACCGGACGACCCGCGCCGTGACGGTGGCTTCACGATCTTCTACATGGGCATCAACCTCGGTGCGTTCGCCGCACCGTTGGTGATCGGCACCGTCGGTGAGAAGCACAGCTGGCACCTCGGCTTCGCGCTCGCCGCGGTCGGCATGGGCCTGGGTCTGGCCCAGTTCCTGATCGGCACCCGGAACCTGAACCCGAAGAGCAGCATCGTCCCGAACCCGCTCTCCGTCGACGAGCGCAACAGCATCCTGGTCAAGGTCGCCATCGGCGCCGTCGCCATCGCCGCCTTCTACGGCGCCGTAGTCACCGCGGGCATGTACACCCTGAACTGGGCGCTCGTGCCGCTCACCCTGGCCGGTCTGATCATCCCGGTCGCCGTGCTGGTGCGCATCAAGCTCGACAAGAGCCTGAGCCGCGTCGAGCAGTCGAAGATGAGCGGTTACATCTGGTTCTTCGTGGCCGCCGCGCTCTTCTGGATGATCTACGACCAGGGCGGCTCCACGCTGTCCCTGTTCGCGGACGGCAAGACCGCCGACACCCTGTTCGGCTTCGACTTCCCGGCCACCTGGTACCAGTCGCTGAACCCGCTGTTCGTCATGGCGCTGGCCCCGGTCTTCGCCTGGATGTGGCTGGCGCTGGCCCGCAAGAACAGCGAGCCCAGCACCATCGTGAAGTTCGCGCGGTCCCTGATCCTCGTCGGCGGTTCGTTCTTCGTCTTCATCATTCCGATGAGCATGGCCAGTGACGGCACGAAGGTCAGCCCGATGTGGCTGGTCTCGATCTACATGATCCAGACGATCGCCGAGCTGTGCCTCTCCCCGGTCGGCCTGTCGGTCACCACGAAGATGGCGCCGCAGAAGTACGCCAGCCAGATGATGGGTGTCTGGTTCCTGGCCGTCACCGCCGGTGACTGCCTCACGGGTCTGCTCGCGCTCGCGGGTGTCGACCTGAACGGGACCTGGATCATCGCCATGCAGGCGCTGCTCGCCTCGGCGGCCGGCCTCGCGATCTACATGTACCGCAAGAAGGTCGAGGAGCAGATGGGCGACGTCCACTGACGTAGCTCGTACGCGCAGCAAAAGGGCCGCCGCACCGGATTCGGTGCGGCGGCCCTTTGCCGTGTCAGCTCTGCTCTATCGGATTCCGCGCAGTCGGCGCCACGGGGTGAAGGTGAACACCGCGCCGCCCAGCAGGATCACCGTGCCGGCGACCAGGGCGAGGGCGCGCAGGGCGCCGTTGTCCTCGGCGCCCGTCTGGGCGAGGCCGCCGCTCGTGCTCGTACCGCCGCCGGACGTGGTGCCGCTGGACGTGGTGCCGCCGCCGTTGTCACCGCCCGACGCGCCGCCCGGCTGGGCCGAGGTGTCGAGCGCGAGGGAGACGGCCGCCGAGCCCTTGACCGTGCACGGGATGCTGATCTTCTGGCCGCCCAGGGTGACGTCGATCGTCAGGGTGCCGGGGCTGAGCGTGGACTTGCCGCTCGCGCCCGGTTTGTACGTACCGGTCATATCGGGCAGGTCCACCGGCTTTCCCTGCTCCAGCGGATCCTTGTTGGCGGGGCCCGTGACGGGGACGGTGCCCTTGTCGACGCCACCGAGCAGGACCGCCATGGACGGCTTGAGGGCACCGGCGGGGAGTGCCGCCGGGCTGTTCATGACGCCCTTGGCGGTCTTGACGGCCAGGTCGTAACCGCCGCCGTTCTTCCTGGCGTTGATCGTCACCTTGGAGTTGATGCTCGCCGGGCCCGGCGACTTGCAGGCGAAGGTGACGGCGACCTCCTTGCCGGGGAAGTCGCTCTGGCCGCCGTCGCCACCGCCGGAGGCCGTACCGCCTGAGGTGGTCGTGCCACCTGAGGTGGTCGTGCCGCCCGACGTCGTCGTACCGCCTGACGTCGTCGTGCCGCCCGAGGTGGTTCCGCCGGACGTCGTCGTACCGCCGGACGTACCGCTGCCGTCCGACACCTTGATCGTCGCGGCGGCCTTGACCGTCTCCTTCGGCGTGCACTTGGTGTCGGTGGACATCGGCTTGGAGACGTTGATGTTGTACGCGTCGGGCGTCAGCGTGACCTCGCCGGCCTTGGTCAGCTTGATCTTGCCCTTCATGTCGGACAGCTTCATCGGGCTGTTCTTGGGGATCGGCGGGTTCGTCCGCGGCCCCTCCATGGCGATGTCCGCGGTCTGCGTGCCGGCCGCCTTGAGCGTGCCGGTGGGCTTCACCGTGTCCTTCTCCAGGTCGATGATGTCGGGGTTCTTGGAAGCCGCCTCGACGAACTTCCACACCACTTCGACCTCATCGCCGACCTTCGCCTCGGCGGGCGCGGTGATCTCGACCTTGGTCGTGCCCTGCACGGGTGGCAGGCCCGAGATGGGCGGTGGGATGCACTCCGTCCGGTACGAGACCTCGGCTGCCTGGGCGGGGCTTGCGGCCAGCAGAATCCCCGCGCCGCCGAGCATCAGCGCGACTCCGGCCGCGCTCATCCTCCGTTGCGTGCTCACGAATGTCCCTTCGTCGTGGACCGGTTCTCTGACGGTGCGGAGTCAGGCGTGAACCACGGCAGAGCCGCCGTGGTGGTCGTGGTGCTCTTCGGCGCTGCGGACGGCTGCGCGCGGGACCGGGAGCCCGGGCGGCGGAACGTGGGCAGCTGGACGGTGCGGTGGCGGCCGTTGCCGCGCGGGCGGAGGCTGCCGTTGCCGCGTGGGCGGAGGCGGTCGACGATCGCCATGCCGATACGGAAGACGGCGGCCGGTACGACGACGGCCAGCAGCAGCCAGAAAATCGTGACGCCCCACGGCCGGCCGACGCCCCACGGCTGCTCGACGAGCACCTTGGTGCCGTACTTCACGGAGACCTGGTAGTCGCCGTGTGCCCCGGCGGACAGCTGGACCGGCAGCTTGACCTGCGCCTTCTGGCCGGGCGCGATGGTGCCGCGCCACTGCTGCTCCTCCCACTGCGGGGCGAAGACGCCGTGCGAGGTGCCGACCTGGAAGACAGGGTCGCGCACGGGCGCGGAGCCGAGGTTGCCGACGGTGAACTCGAGCCGACGGGACGGCGGGGCGCCGAAGAAGACGAGGATGCCGGATTCGCCCTCGAGCCGGGGGGCGGCGAGGACGGCGAGCCTGCCGGCGCCCGCCTGCTGCGGCAGCGGTGCGGTGGGGTGACCGGCGACGGTGAACGGGGCGTCGACGACGGCCTGTTCACCGGTCACGGTCGCTACGTGCACCACGCAGGGGCAGGGCTTGGGCGGCTCGGCAACCGGCATCTCCTTGCTGAAGGAGCCCTTGGCGTCGGTGGTGACGGCGCGGCCGTCGGAGTTGGCGCAGGCGTTGGTGCCGCCGATCACGCCTCTGTCAGGCACAGCCTGCCCGCAGATGAGCATCATGAGGAGCGTGCCCGGCCGCCATCCGGAACCGCTGACGGTGATGTCGCCGCCCTTGCCGGCCTGCGCCTGGGAGAGCTTGACCGCGGGCTTTCCGTCGGCCGCGGAGGCGGGGAGTGCGGGGAGCAGCAGCAGTGGGAGCAGGGCGAGGAGGACAGCGAGGGCGTTGGGGCGGTGGGCGGTGGAGTCTCCCCCACGTCGCTCCTTCCCGTAACGGGGGGCAGGCCCCCGGGCCCCCGGGCGGTGGAGGGCGCGCGGGGGCTGACGCCCCTCGACCCCTACGGCGTCGGCTTCGCAACGCCCGACGACCCCTGCGGCGTCAGCTCTGTGGTGCATCGTCATGTTCCTGACCTCGCCAAGTGCCGGTCACTGTCCGTCTGTTCAGAGGTCGGATCGGCGGCCGGGGGGTGGCCTCGGCGCCGTACCCACCACAGTGTCGTCGCGGCCGTGGTGAGCAGAGCCGCGACCGCGCCCCCCACCGTCCCCCAGGGGACGAAGGCCGCCGATACCGAGGCCTCGGCCCTCGCGTCGCCCGAGGCCGTCGCCTCGATGTGGACGGTCACCTTGTTCAGCGGGGGAGGATCGGTCCACTTCTCGGTGATCCTGACGCGCTGGGCCGGGAGCAGTTCCACCGGCAGCGTCCGCGGCGCCCGGCGCAGCACCTGCCCGAACAGACCGTCCGCGCGGAACGCGACCCGCGGGGTCAGCGCCGTATTGCCGCGGTTCACCAGGCTGTAGCGGATCGCGCCGCCGGAGACCGACACGTCCTCGACCGTGAGCGCCGCCAGCGTGGGGCCGCTCACCCGCAGCTGGATCCGTACACCCGCCGCACGGCCGCCGGACTCCGCCACGACCGCGCCCGGATGGTCGCCGGGGAGTGCGCCCGGAGGGACCGTGACCGAGAAGGGGACCTCCGCCCTGGTGCGGGGCGGGACCGTCACCCGGTTCGCGGCGAGCGTGATCCAGGTGCCCGCGTCCTTGGACTGCCGGGCGCCCCGTACCGCGGGCGCGCCGCCCGCGGTGTTGACCATATCGGCGGACCTGAGCCGGACGGCGAGCGGCTTCGCGTCCCGGTTCGTCACGGAGAGCCTGTCCTCGAGGACGGTGCCGGGCACGCCTTCCATATAGATGTACGGTCTGCCGCCGCCCGCCGCCGGTTCCGCCGTCCACGTCGGCTCGCCGGACGCCCACGCGGCAGGGGCGCACAGCCCACAGAGCGCGCACAGCAGCACGGCGACGGCGAGGGCGGCGGAACCGGCGAGGCGTGCGCGCACATGCACGGGTCAGCTCGCGGTGCGCTGTCCGCGCCGGGTCAGCCACAGCACCCCGGCCGCTCCGGCCAGCAGGACCGTCCCGCCGAGCGTGCCGAGCGCGAGGGCCGAGTCGACCGGGCCGGTCTTGGGGAGTTCGCCGCCCGACTGGGCGTTCTGCCCCGTACCCCCGTCGGAACCGCCGCCGCCCGAACCGCCGCCCGCCGCCGTGACGTCGAGTTCCAGCGAGGGCTTGGGGTTGTTCTTGGGTGTGCACGTCGTCGTCGTACCGAGCGCCTTGATCGTCAGCACTCCGGCGGTGAAGGTGACCTTGCCGCTCTTCTTCGGGGTGTACGTCCCCGTCAAGTCATTGATCTTGATAGGAGTGTTGGCCGGGATGGCCGCCTCGTTCGCGGGCCCGGAGACCGCGACCGAACCCTCCTCCGCGCCGCCCAGCTTGATCAGCGCGCTCGGCTTCATCGCGCCCTTGCCGAGCTCCACCGGGCTGGAGGAGACGCCTTTCTGGAAGGACATCGTCAGCCGGTAGCCGCCGCCGCTCCTGACGCTCTTGACATCGATCGGCGAGACCGCGCCTTTTGGCCCGATCGGAGTCTGACACTGGTAGTCGACGTCCACGACACCGGCTTGGGCGGCAGGGGCGGCCATCAGCACCACCGAGCCCGCCACCGCTGCTGCCAGCGCGAGAGCTGTCCGCTTCTGGTACGACACCTCGAGTTCCCCTCAGGCCGGAAGTTGCTGCCTGATGTCGCCGAAGTTACTGACGACACATCAGATCGGGCGCTCAAGGTACGCCTGGGACCTTGGGGAGGGAAGACAAAGAGCACGCCGTATTGACGTGCTCTACAAGAGATTCAAAACCTGCCGTGGACCGCTACGCGCGGCACTAGGACGGCGCGGCGAGCTCCGCCCAGACCGTCTTGCCCGACGCGCCGGGCACGCGGACAACTCCCCAGTCCAGACAGAGACGTTGGACGATGAACATCCCGTGTCCGCCGGGCCGTCCGGCCCGGTGCGGGGTGCGCGGGGCGGGCTGGCCGGTGCCCCGGTCGGTGACTTCCAGACGAAGCACTTTCCCGTCGCAGCCGACTTTCAGCTGCTCCGGGCCATCGGCGTGCAGGCAGGCGTTGGTGACCAGTTCGGACACGACCAGCAGCACATCCTCCGCCGCCGCCCGCCGGTCGGCGCTGGCGGCGGGCAGCCAGCCCCAGTCGTACAACGCCTGGCGGGTGAAGTCGCGGGCCATCGGAACGATGCCGCTGGCGCTGCCCAGGGCAAGACTGCGCACCGCACCGCCGGGTGCACCGGAGGCAGGGGCGGCGCCGGCGCCGTTCGGCTCGGGGCCGAGGTCGCCCGGCGGCTGCTGCCGGGTGGTGCTCATCAGCGCTTCACCTCACCGATTCACCAAATTGCCATGACTTGAATACACAGAGTGCGGGGTCGTCAACGTTCTGCGGGGGTTCTCCTGCCCTGCCGAATCGTGACAACACCCACTTCGCCGAAGCGGCGCGCGTGACGCGGACAACAAAGGGGGGCGGCAGTCAGTCGGAGAGGGCCGCTTCGAGGGAGTCGTGCACGGTGAAGACCGCATCTGCTCCGGTGATCTCGAAGACCCTGGCCACTACGGGCAGCATCCCGGCCAGATGGACCCCTCCCCCGGCCGCCTCGGCCTTCAGCCGCGCGCCGAGCAGCACATTGAGCCCGGTGGAGTCGCAGAACTCGAGCTCCGAACAGTCGATGACCAGCCGTACCCGGCCCCGCTCGACCGCGTCGTCCAATGGCGCGCTCAGCAATTCGGCGGTGTGGTGATCCAGCTCACCCGCCGGTTTCACCACCTCGCTGTGGCCCTCGGTCCGAACCTCGACCTGAAGTCGGCCCCGGTTCGCGCTGCCGACCGTCCCGCGGTCCATGCCCGTCCCTCTTCGCCGTGTCGTGCGCTGCATCGTTCGCCGCATCGCCGTCGTGTCATCGGAATGTCGCTGCGTGCGTCGAGCGCCGCCCTCGGACGGCGTGGACGCCCGACGAAGAGTAGCCCTTCCATGCTCCGACGGGTAGCCGAACTCTCCACCATAACGGACATGTGGGACATATGACACTTGCAACTGCCCGCACTGACCGGGTAGGCCTAGTACGGACACAACCAACACGACCGGCTTTGGAGGCGCCGCTCACCGCAGCAGCCACGTATTGGCATCGGCGGCCATATGCCGAGAACGATGGAGGAGACCATGTCACCCCGGCTCGACGCATCGCGTACCCCCACCGCGCCGTCGACACACGCCCCCGCCCCCGAACCCGAGAACCTGGAAAGCCTGAACGGGCTGAACGGGCTGAACGGGCTCCCGCAGATCCCACCCTTCAACGAGGTGGGACCAGTGGACGCGCGCGCCCTGTCGAAGACGCTCTTCGGACGCCTCGAATCCCTCGAGGAAGGCACGCACGAGTACGCCTACGTACGCAACACGCTCGTCGAACTCAATCTGGCGCTGGTCAAGTTCGCCGCCTCCCGGTTCCGCTCCCGCAGCGAACCGATGGAGGACATCATCCAGGTCGGCACGATCGGCCTGATCAAGGCGATCGACCGCTTCGAACTCAGCCGCGGCGTCGAGTTCCCGACCTTCGCGATGCCGACCATCGTCGGCGAGATCAAGCGATTCTTCCGCGACACCAGTTGGTCGGTGCGGGTGCCGCGCCGCCTCCAGGAGCTGCGGCTCGACCTCGCGAAGGCGGGCGACGAACTCGCCCAGCAGCTCGACCGCGCGCCCACCGTCGGCGAACTGGCGCAGCAACTCGGCATCAGCAACGACGAGGTCGTCGAGGGCATGGCGGCGAGCAACGCGTACACCGCGAGCTCGCTGGACGCCCAGCCCGAGGAGGACGACACCGAGGGCGCGCTCGCGGACCGCATCGGCTACGAGGACCACGGACTCGAGGGCATCGAGTACGTCGAGTCGCTGAAGCCGCTGATTGCAAGCCTTCCGCCACGGGATCGTAAAATCCTCTCCCTGCGTTTCGTCGCCAATATGACGCAGTCGGAGATCGGCGAGGAGCTCGGAATCTCGCAGATGCATGTGTCCCGGCTGCTGTCCCGCACCCTGGTCAAGCTCCGGAAGGGTCTGACGCTGGAGGAGTAACGGGGGACGCGCCGCACAGGCCACTGGAAGGGCCCATTCCGTCAAGGAATGGGCCCTTCCCCGTTATTGACGGGGCAGTCCTGATTGGTCCACATTGAGCCTGGGGTAGGTGGGGGGACGAACATGGCTCTTGGGGAGGGCTGCCCTGCGGCGTACGCACCACTGGAACAGCTGATGGGCCGCCGTCTGGGCAGGGAATGTCTGTATGTGCCGTCGTGCCGTATCGGGCTCTACGTGGCACTGCGCCACTGGTGCCCGCCCGGCGGGCGGGTGTTGATGTCGCCGGTCAACGACGACGTCATCTTCTTCGTGGTGCTCGCCGCCGGACTGCGTCCCGTACAGGCGCCGCTCAACGCCGAGGACGGGTCCATCGACACGGCCGCCGTCCCCGACGCCGTATGGCGCGGGCTGTCCGCCGTGATCACCACCAATCTGTACGGAAATCCCGATCCGGTCCCCGAACTGCGCGCCCGCTGCGACCGGTTGGGGATCCCACTCATCGAGGACGCCGCGCACGCGATCGGCAGCGAGGTGGCGGGACGGCCGGTGGGGACCTTCGGTGATGCCTCCGTCTTCAGCCTTTCCAAGCACACCGGGGCAAAGACCGGCGGATTCCTCGCTGTCGCGGATCCGGCGCTGCGGTCGGCACTGGTGCGGGCACGGGACGAACTCCTGGAGCCTGCACGGCTGTCGGCGGAGATCGCGTACGGCCTGCGACCGTACGCCGAGGCCGGTGTGCGGGGACTGCGGCTCGTCCGGGCGGCCCGTGCCACCCAGCGGCTGCTCGGTCTCGAGGAGCGCGAGGACATCCGGATGGAACTGCGGCCCGGCGAGCTCAAGCAGGCGATGTCCACCGCACCCGCGCTCGCGGACTTCCACTCCTGGATACGCGTGGACATGCACGACTACCGGCTCAGACCCGGCGGGCTGCGGCTGCGGCGTACGGAGCGGCTGCTGACCCGCCTCGACCACCGGCTGGCCGCGCATCTCGCCGGCACCCGGCGGCTGTACGCCACCGAGTGGGCGCTGCCGCGGCCCGGACCGGTGCAGCCGCTGTTCCGGGTGCCGCTGCTGGTCGAGGACCGCGACGCGGCCATCGCCGCACTCGCACGCCACCGGATCACGGTCGGCTATCTCTACGACCCGCCGCTCGACACGTACGCCGGCGAGGTCTTCACCGACCCGTCGCCCGCACCGGCCCGGGCCGCCTGGTTCGCCCGGCACGCCCTGCCCGTCGATCCGCTCCGCGCGGACCAGGTGATATCCGTCCTCACGGAACTGCGCGCGCGGCCCGCCCGGCCGCCCGGAGAAGCCGAAGCCGCACCACCGTCCACGCCGGGCGAGCACGGTGTCTGACACCACCCGGCTGCGCAAGCCGTCCGATGCCGTGCCGTCGGCCGAGCCGTCCGCCCCCGGCGTGTCCGAGGCGGACGGGTCCCGGGCGGACGGGTCCCGGGCAGACGGCTCGGCGGTGAGCGCGGCCCCCAGCGGCGACTCGATGTTCCGCAACGCCTACGCCCTGATGCTCTCCACCGGCGTCTCCGCCGCGCTGGGCCTCGGCTTCTGGCTGGTGGCCGCCCGCTACTACACCAAGGAGTCGGTCGGCGAGGGCTCGGCCGCCATCGCCGCGATGCGGCTGCTGGCCTCCATCACCGCGACGACCATGATCGGCGCGGTGGTGCGGTACGTGCCACGGGCCGGGCGGGCCACCGGACCCCTGGTGTGGCGGGCGTACGCCGCCAGCTCGCTGGTGGTGTGCCTCGCCTCCGTGGCGTTCCTGTTCACGCTCGACCTCTGGGGGCCTTCGTACGCGCCTCTCGGCGGGCTCACAGCGGGTGTGGTCTTCACCGCGTCCTGCGTCGCCTGGGCGCTGCTGACCCTCCAGGACGGGGTGCTGACCGGGCTGCGCAAGGCCGTGTGGGTGCCCGTCGGCAACGCCCTCTTCTCCATCGGCAAGCTGCTGCTGCTCGCCGTCTTCGCCACCGCCATGCCCGTCCTGGGCATCTTCGTCTCCTGGGCCGCGGCCATCGGCCTGTCCGTACTGCCGCTGGGCTGGCTGATCTTCCGCAGGCTCATCCCGCGGCAGGTGGCGGCAGACCGCGACCGCGAGCCGCCCAGCCTCCGCGAGATCAGGCGCTTCCTCGCCGGTGACTCGGTCGGTTCGCTGTTCTCGCTGGCGATGATCAATCTGCTGCCGGTGATGGTCGCGATCCACTTCGACGCCGCGCACAACGCGTACTTCTACATCGCGTACACCGTCGGCGGGACGATGGAGTTCATGGCCATCAATATGGCCTCCTCGCTGACCGCCCACGCCTCGCACAACCCGGAGACCCTGGCCGCCGGGGTGCGGGGCGCGCTCCGCCGGATGTCCGTACTGCTGGTGCCGGTCGTGCTGTTCCTCGTCGTACTCGCCCCGCAGATCCTCGCCCCGTTCGGCCACACCTACGCCGAGCACGGCACCACGGTGCTGCGGCTGCTGGCCGCGGCGGCGCTGCCGCGGGTCGCCGTCGAGCTGTACATCGGAGTGCTGCGCGTCCAGGGGCGTACGGGCGTGCTCGCCGCGCTGCAGGGCGCGATGTGCGCGCTGGTGCTGGGCAGCGCCGCGCTGCTGCTCGGCCCCGTCGGGATCCCTGGCGCGGGCCTGGCGATGCTGCTCTCGATGACGCTGATGGCCGCGGTGTCGGTGCCCGGGCTGCGCGCCGCGCTGTCGGGCCGCGAGCCGAAGCCCTCCCGGCTGGGCCGGCTGCTGCACCGGGGGCGCGAGAAGGAGATCGACTACGGCACGAACTGGGCCAGGAAGGCCGCCGAGCGGCGCGAGCGGGCCGACCGGGAGGAACGGGAGTTCGACTCCGACTGGGCGCGCCGGACCGCTTACCTGCGGGGCGGGCACGACACGGCGACGCCCGCACTCGGCATCCCGGTGTACGTACCCGAGCCCGCGGACGAGCGGCCTTCCGCACCCGGCGGCGACGAGGTCCGGCTGACCGGCTGGCTGTGGCTGTGGCTCGGACTGGCCGCCGGGCTCTTCTGGATTCCGCTCTCCCGCGCCGAGGACCTCGGCCGGAGCCGGCTGTCCGGCGGCGAGCTGCTCGACGCGCTGCCGCCGGTCACGCTCACCGCGGGCATCCTGCTCGTCGTCGTGTACTGCGCGGCCGTCGCGCTCCAGCGGCCGCGGCTCGCCCTGACCGGCGCGGCCCTGCTGGTGACGGTCGCCGCGCTGCACACCGCGCCGCTGCTGCTCGGCATCCGGCCGGAGCCGGCCGAGGGCTCGTGGGCCGAAGCGTTCGCGGACTTCCTCGCCGAGGCGGCGGGCCTGGACAGCCCGGCCGGTGTCCTGAGCGTGCTGCCCGCCGCGCTCCAGGCGCTCTGCCTCGCGCTCGCAGCGGTGACGCTGCGCGCGGCGGGCGCGGGCGAGCGGGTCACAGCGGGCGCGGTGTGGGTGCTGGCGGTGGCCGGGTGGGCGGCCCAGGACACGGTGGCGGCTGCCGCACTGCCGGTGTTCGCCGGATTCACCGGGCTGTACGCCGCCGCGGCGGCCGTTGCGGCGGTACGCCGCCGCCGCACCGGCCGGCGCGCTGTCAGCGGCTCGGAACCGTCTGCTTGAAGTAGCGGTCGCCGCCCGCCTTCCGGTAACCCTCCAGCGCCGGGCCCTCGTTGACGGTGAGATCGCATCTCGCCTCGGCGGAGGTCGCCCGGTTCCAGTGGACCATCGCCTTCACCTTCGGCATGGTCCTGATGGCCTCGGGAATGGCCGAGTACCAGCCGCGCTGCCGGTCCGGGTCCGCCGGGTCGGGTGCGGTGGCGAACTCCGCCATCATCAGCGGTTTCTTCGCGGAGATGTTCTCCAGCAGCCAGTCGTAGGTGGGCCGCTGGCTCTCGTCGAAGTCGTTCCAGTCGGTGGTGTCGTGGCAGCCGAAGTAGTTGTACTGGTCCATGCCGATCCAGTCGACGTAGTCGTCGCCCGGATAGAGCTGTTTCATGGCATCGGCGCTGCCCAGATAGCCGGAGACCGTCCACACCCAGACGGCGTTGTCGGCGCCCAGCTTCCGGAACCGGTCGTGCAGATGCCGGTAGGCGGCGACATACTCGGCCGGGGTGCCCGCGCCCTCCTTGATACGGGCGTCGACCTCCTGGTCGAAGGAGAAGAAGACCCGCTTGCCGTACGCCTTGAGGCGGCGGATCTGCGGGTCGATGATCTTGGCGTCGTACTTCCCGGCGGCGATGTTCTTCCAGCCGAGCTGGGTCTCCGTGTAGTTGGCGTGGTGCGGTTCCTTCCACACCGTGGACTCCCAGGCCAGCATCAGCAGGCGGTCCTTGCCGAGCTCCTGCTCGTCGGCGGTGAGCAGTTCACCGTCGGCCTTTCCGCCCGACATGTCGTGGTACGTGTAGACGAGATCGAGCTTGCGGCCGATCTTCTTCTCGAACGCGTACACCGGTTTCGTGAGGGAGCTGTTCCGGTCGTACGGGATGTACGCGCCCCACCAGGCCCCGCACCTTGCGACCAGCTTCTCGTCCGGTGCGCAGGACCCGGTGGGCAGCTCGCCGGACGCCGCGTTGCGGGGCAGATCCAGGCCCGGCGAGCGGGCGTCGTCCCCGTTCCCCGCCGTACCGTCGACGCCGCCGGCCCAGACGCCGAGCCCGGCGACGAGCAGCGCCACCGCGACCAGGACGACGGCGGTGTACGCCCTCCTGTGAGGCCCCGCGTGGCGGCCGTTCATCAGCCACCGTCCGCGGGCCTGCGTTTGACCCGCTCGGCGGCGCCCTGCGTGGCGGCGGGCAGCGGCAGTCCGGGCAGCGCGGCGACGACGGTCGCGAACGCGGCGAGCGCCACCAGGAAGGCGGTGGCCGAGAAGGCCTTGACCAGATAGAGCGAGGTGGCGGTGAGCACGCCGAGCGACAGGCTGATCGGCGCCGCCAGCGCGAACGCCTCCAGTCGGGCGCCGGATCGCAGCCCGCCGGGCTGCGGATAGAGCATGGCCAGGCCGGGCCCGAAGCAGACGAAGAGCAGCACCGGTATCCAGCGCAGCGGCGAACCGCCGGGCAGCAGGGTCGCGGCGAGAGCCACCCATCCGGAGACCGCCACGGCCGCTCTGAGCTGATTCTGATGAACCTTCATCGGGTGATCCCCCCGCTTCGGGAGCCCCGTGGGCCTCCTGGCCGGTATTCGAGTACGACGCCGTACGGCTGCTCCTCGACGACCTTGAACAGCGATGACGCCGACAGGCGCGAGCGCAGTGCGGCGAAGCCGCCGGGTGGCAGCAGGCCCTCGCCCGCGGTGTAGATGTCCTGGGTACGGGTGAGAATGACGTACGCCTTGGTGCCGCGCGCGATCCCCCGGGCCAGATATCCCGCCGGGTCCTTCAGCATCTTCTCGTTCTCCGGCAGCTCCTGCTCGGCGAAGAACCAGTGCTCCAGCCGGTCGTAGCGGTGCAGCGCCTGCGGGAACGAGCCGGTGGTGGCGAGAATCAGCGTGCCCTGCGGGGCCCGGTCGATGGTCCGGGTGACCATCGCCGTCTCGGCGGGCGGCGTGTAGTACATCTTCTCCTTGCCGTAGTACGAGGGCATGAAGCCCGCGACCAGCGCTGTCAGCGCCAGCGGCAGTGCGACCGCGGCGGTCCGGCGCCGGACCGTGCCGGCCCGGGTTTGTGGCCTGCGGGCCCCGACGACGGCCGGAACGAGTGCCGCGGCCGCGAAGAACGCCGCGCCCGGCAGCGCGAAGAGGTAGACGCGGAACAGCATTTCGCCGCCGTAGTCGTTGACGGCGAACATCGGCACGGGAGCGGCCGACACCAGCAGCAGCGGCAACGCGCTCCGGGTCAGCCGGCGCCGCGTCAGTACCGCGATCCCGGCAAGGGCGGCGACCGCAAGCACCATCACCACATTGGCGCGCCCGGCCAGCTCGGGCCCGGGCCCGGTGAGCTGACCGGCGTACCCGGCCCGGGAGTTCTGCATCAGCTCGCCGATCGAGTCGCGCAGGGTGCCCAGCGTCTCGACGAACAGCGGCCGCCCCATCGTCAGGTCCCAGATCAGCATCAGCAGCCCGGCGACGACGAGCAGCCCGTAGTTGCGGTAGCGGCGGGTGAGGGTGAGGGCGAGCAGTGAGACGCACAGCATGACTGGCGTGAGCTGGTGGGAGGCGTTGATCGCGGCGATGAGCGGGGCGAGGATGGCGATGCAGACGGCCCGCTGGCGCACCCCGGTGGGCGGCGGGACGGGGGCGGCCACCGGATCAAGACAGGTGCGGTCGCGCAGCCTGCCTGCCGAGCCCGGCCGTACGAAATGGCGCAGCACCACGGCCAGTACGGTCAGATGCAGCACATAGGCGAAGCCCTGCGGGGCCAGATAGTCCTGCCCGACCCAGTTGGCGGCCTGGAAGATCCAGACGGCGGTCCACACCAGCCGCCAGTCCTCGGTGAAGGTGCGGTAGATCAGGACCAGTACCGGCATCACCAGCAGCCCGAGCACGATGGGCGCCCAGTTGAGGTAGGCGGCCGCGCTCTCCACGCCGAAGGTCCGCACCAGGGCGGCATTGAGGGAGAAGAAGCCGGGCCACTGGTCGTACGCCGACATGTTGCCGGACAGGGCGGCGTTCGGCCGCAGTTCGCCGTTGAGCAGCAGCTGGTTGATGACCGCGTCGTGCTTGGAGGCCCAGGGGTAGCGCACCGAGTCGTACAGCACGGCCGGCGCCGCCTTGAGCGCGAAGAGCAGTCCGACGCAGTAGGCGGCGGGCCACCAGGGTGCCGTACCGGCACGGCGCAGACTGAGCAGGAAGCCGCAGGTCAGAACCAGCAGCGAGAGATAGAAGGCGGCGGGCAGCCGGTCGAGGAGACCGTAGTCGCCCATGGAGCGGAATCCGATGCGCGGCAGCGCGTACAGCCAGAGGCCGATACCGAGCAACAGCGGCAGCCAGCTGAACAGCAGGTCGGGCCGCAGCAGGTCGGGCGGTCTGCGGAGGCGTGGGCGGGCGGTGTCGCCGGGTGGTTCCTGGCCGGTGGTCTCCAGGGCGGACGGCGGCGCGCTGCGCCCTGTGAGCGGTGCGGGCACGCGTTGGCGCACAGTGCGACTCCCCCCACGGAAGTGGTCACGGCCGTCACGCCGCTGTCCCTTCAGCGAAGTATAGGAACAGATTTCGTGTTTGCGTGGCTCTCTTCTCCGGTTGTGTCACCGCCCCTGCTACCCCGCGAAGACCGGGCCCTTCACGACCGCGCGGGCCCGCCGGTAGAACCGCCACCCGACCGTCGGCAGCGAGTCGGGGAACGGCGCGACCGGCGCGCCGCGACCGTCCATCCACGCCTCGATGTCCGCGACGGTGTGGCTGCGGCGCAGGATGAGGCGGGCGATGCGGTACGTCTCGTCGGCGTCCGAGCTCAGTGCGTGCCGCACCGCGACCGCCGACGCGTAGCCCGCGCGGGCGACGGCCTTGCGCACGGCACGGCTGTTGTAGCCGTGCGGATAGGCGAGGTGCGTCACCTGATGGCCGAGGACGTCCTCCAGAACCGCCTTGGACTCGCGCAGTTCACGGTGGAGTGCCTTCGGCGGGAGGGTGTCCAGCTGGGGGTGGGTGACGGTGTGGGCGCCCACCTCCATTCCGTACTGCTCCAGCAGTGGCGCCTGCGAGAGGGTCATCATCGGCGCGGGCGGCAGCAGACTGCGCCGGCCCGGAGTGATGGCCCCGGTGGTGAGATACGCGGTGGCGGGCAGTGCGCGTGCGGCGAGCGCCTCGGCGGTGGGCCCCGGCAAATCGGCGAAGCCGTCGTCGAAAGTGAGGACGACGGGCCGGAAGACGACCGGGGCACGGCCCGCGAGCTGGTCCGCGAGTGCGCCGATGGTGACCGGGGTGCGGCCGCTGGCCACGATCGCGTCCAGCTGCGCGCCGAACTCCCGTGGTGTGACGGTGAATTCGGCGATCCAGTCGGGCGGCTCGTCCATCACGGCGTGGTAGAGCAGTACGGGGATCCGGGGCATCGTCGTACCAGCGCCTCTCATTCTTCGTCTCACTCGTCGTCCCGCTGCGGCCGGCCGGCCCACGGGAGCGGTACGCCGCGCACCCGTCGGCGCGCCTTGGCATACCCGATCGGCCCTGCCAGCATCCCGCGCCGCTCGAGCCGGGAGAGATGGCGCGGCCACGGATAGTCCTGCGCCCCGTGCTCCCCGGGCACCGAGGCGCCGCCGACCTCTCGGTGCGCGGTGATGGAGCGGGCGTGCGCGAGTCCGCGCGGCAGCTTTCTGAGCAGTGCGGGCAGCAGCGCGGGCCGGCGGACCAGGACGGCGGTGAGATACGCGGTGAGGCCCGCGCCGTAGCCGTACGCCTGGTTCTTCAGGTCCTGCCAGCTCTCGCGGTGGTGGTGCCAGACCAGCGCGTCGGGCGTGTAGCGCAGCCGGTGCCCGGCGGCGAGGACGCTGACGAACGCGTACAGGTCGTCGCCGCCCCTGGCCGGAGTGCCGGTGCCGGTGGCGGGATCGAAACCGCCGATCTCGCGCAGCACCGTGGCCCGGAAGGCCATATTGGCGCCGGAGCCAAAACTGCCGGCGGTGAACGGGAAGAGCGGTTCGCCGGCGGGCGGGTGCGCCGGGTCGTACTGGCGCGGCATGAAGCCCTTGGCGAAGCCGCCGTGGCTCTCGAGGAGGATCTGCGCGGGCGTGCGCAGCCGGGCGGGCAGGATCAGGCCGGTCGCACAGCCCAGGCCCGGATCGCGGGCGAAGGGCGCGGTCAGCGCGGTGAGCCAGTGCGGATCGGCGACGACGTCGTCGTCGGTGAAGGCG
The DNA here is from genome assembly GCF_042736455.1 of Streptomyces sp. NPDC060064. NCBI lineage: Bacteria > Bacillati > Actinomycetota > Actinomycetes > Kitasatosporales > Streptomycetaceae > Streptomyces > Streptomyces sp. NPDC060064. Next base: position 465,489 of record NZ_JBHWWF010000001.1, on the reverse strand, counting down.
ATGACCACGCCGTCGGCGGCGGCGATCCCGCGGTTGTGGGCGACGGCGAGCCCCGGTACGGGCTCGCGGACGTACCGGACGCGCTCACCGTACTTGTGCTCGACGAGGTCGTGGGTGGCGCTGGTGACGGGCGCGTTGTCGACGACGACGATCTCGAAGTCCGGGTGGTCCTGGGCGAGCAGCGAGTCGAGCGCGCGGGCGAGCTGATCGGCGCGCTCGCGGGTTGCGACGACGATGGTCGCCCGGTCCTGTGGCTGAGGTGGGCCGGGGGCGTGTGCGGGGGCTTGTGGCCCAGCTGGGCCGGTGGCGTGTGCGGGGTCATGTGGCCCAGCTGGGCCGGTGGCGTGTGCGGGGTCTTGTGGCCCAGCTGGGCCGGGGGCGTTGGTGGTTGCTGCCCGGTGGGTGGTTTCCTCGTGGGCACCCGGGGTGGTTGCTGCCCGGTGAGTGGTTTCCTGTGCGGGGTCATGTGGCCCAGCTGGGCCGCGGGCGTTGGTGGTTGCTGCCCGGTGGGTGGTTTCCTCGTGGGCACCGCCGTATGCGGGAAGCGCATCGTGCGCACCCCCGTGTGCGGGAAGCACATCGTGGGCACCGCCGTATGCGGGAAGCGCATCGTGCGCACCCCCGTGTGCGGGAAGCACATCGTGGGCATCGCCGTATGCGGGAAGCACATCGTGGGCATCGCCGTATGCGGGAGGCGCATCGTGCGCGAGTTTGGTGCGGGCGGCCGCGGCTACGGCGTCGGCCGGGTCCCTGCCGGGTGGGACGGCGCAGACGATGGTGGCGACGGGGCGGCCGCGGAGCCGGACGAGGGCGTAGACATCACCGGCCCGTACGGGTGGACCGCCGCCGGGCGCCGGTCCGAACCGCAGGACGGCGCCGTCGGGACCGTCCAGATCCAGCTCGGCGACCTGGATCTCGGCCAGTCTGGGTGGTTCGTTCAGTGTGCTCGGCATGCGAATCCCCCGCCTGCTCGGATGTTCCTGCTGTTCAGTTGCCCCGCAACCGGCCGACCTGGTTCAGCGCCCGCTGCGCGTACCCGGCGAGCCGCGGCCGGCTGCGTACAAAGCTGTGCGCGCGGCGCGAGGGCTCGCGGCTCAGCCAGTACAGGGCCGCCCCCGTCCCCGGCCGGACCGAGGAGCCCTCGTGGACCCGCAGCTCACCGGTCCTCAGCGCATCCTTGTACTCCGCGGCCCCGCGCCCCAGGTCGAGCATTCCGATGCCCTCGTCGGCGGCGGACTCGGCCATCCGCAGATGCAGGATCAGACCCGGCGAGTACTTGGCGAACTCGACGTCGTACGCCGGGAACCAGCAGGACAGCACGGTGCGCGAGCGCAGCCCGAAGTGCGCGGCGACGGGCCGGTCGGCGACGTACAGCACGGACAGCACTCCGGAGCAGCCGGAGGTACGTGTCTCGTGCAGCAGGTGGACCAGGGTGTTGATCCACTCCTGAGCGAAGCGGTCCCGGCGGCCGGTCCTGCGGTACTGCGCGGATTTCCACTCCATCAGCGCACGCAGCGCGGCCGGGTCGCGCTCGTCGAAGACGAACCGCAGCTGGCCCGCCTGCCGCCCCAGCCGGCGTTCCTTGGCCAGGGTGGTCTTGAGGAACTTGGGCGACTGCGCGCGCAGGATCTCCTCGTACGCCGCGTATCCCGCGCCGATGTCGATCACGGGAGAGGCGAACTCCTCGGCGGCATCGGGCACGAACATCTCCTGGCCCGCTTCGAGGTTGTCGAACTCCCACGCCGACAGCCCGCAGGCGCGCAGCAGCTCACGGGGCGCGACGCTGAGGCCGGCGCGGAGCACGGCGCCCTGGCAGTCGGAGACCCCCAGACCGATCGCGCGTCCGTGGCCCAGTGGCCCTCGTTCGTACGGGAAGAAGCCGGCGGGCTCCCCGTCCTCCCACAGCACCGCCACCCTGGCCGCGGGCCGCACACGGCCGACGGTGAGGGTGAACTCCGGCTCCATGAACGGATTGGCGGGTGCGCCGGTCTTGACACGCAGCTCCCGCCAGGCCTCGATCTCTCCCTCGCCCAGCTCGTCCGGTTTTACGACACGAATGCGTACACCGTTCAACTCGACCCCCCGGTCCCTCCCCATGAGCTTTTCCCCAGGACAGGACGCTACCGGCCGATATCCCGACAGGGTAGGTACCGTCGCACTTCTTGTGACCGTTTCGTGAAGGACTCAGATTGGAGGGATACGGGTGGTGTTCGAGTGGCCGGAATCAACTCTTCACCATCGTGGCTGGAGTTGCACAACTCGCGTTCGAACAAGGTCCGCTGCTCGTACCATCTGAATGCTCCCGGTCACTCAGGGGAGTTCGACGTGTCCTGGAGGACTGTTGACCACCTCACGTGACACCGCGCACCGGATGGACCCGGCCGGCGGCTGCCCGCACGCGGACAATGCCCGGCTGCTCGCGGCGGGCGCGGTCGCGCCGGTCGTGCTCCCCGGCGAGGTGGCGGGCATGGCGGTGCTCGGCCATGACGCGCTCAAGGAGTTCCTCGCCCATCCCGACGTAGCGAAGGGGGCGGCACATTTCACCACGCTGCGCGACGGGGAGATACCCGACGGCTGGCCACTGAAGACCTTCGCGACGGTGCAGGGCATGACCACCGCCGACGACGCGGACCACCGGCGGCTGCGCTCTCTGGTGAGCAAGGCGTTCACGGCCCGCCGGGTGGAGGAGCTGCGGCCGCGGATCGAGACGGTGACGGCGCAGTTCCTTGACGACCTGGACGAGGCGGCCGCCGCGGGCGAGGGCGTCGCCGATCTGCGCAGACACTTCGCACTGCCACTGCCGATGGGCGTGATCTGCGAACTCCTCGGCGTGGACGCCGAGCACCAGGACCGGCTGCACCATCTGTCGAACCAGGTGGTGAGCACCTCCATCGGCCCGGAGGAGGCGATGGCCGCGAACCGCGAGATGGTCGTGGTGCTCGGGGCGGTCGCCGCGTCCCGTACGGAGAAGCCGGGCGACGATCTGACCAGCGCGCTGATCGCGGCCCGCGAGGAGGACGGCGACAGGCTCAGCCGGCACGAACTGATCGGCACACTGCTGCTGATGATCATCGCCGGGCACGAGACGACACTGAACCTGATCACCAACGCGGTGCGCGCGGTGTGCGCCCACCGGGACCAGCTGGAGCTTGTGCGGTCCGGAAAGGCGGCCTGGTCGGACGTGGTCGAGGAGACGCTGCGCTGGGACAGCCCGGTCAGCTACTTCCCGTTCCGCTATCCGACCCGGGACCTGACGGTCGACGGAACGGTGATCCCCAAGGGCACGCCGGTGCTTGCCGGTTACTCGGCGGCCGGCCGCGACAAGTCGGCGCACGGCCCGGACGCGGACCGCTTCGACATCACCAGGACCGGCGGCGCCCGGCATCTGTCACTGGGCCACGGCCCGCACTACTGCCTGGGTTCGCCGCTGGCGCGGATGGAGGCGACGATCGCGCTGGAGCAGCTGTTCACGCGCTTCCCGGAGCTGGATCTGGCCGTCCCGGAGGCGGAGTTGCCGCGGCACACGAGCTTTGTGGGCAACAGCGTGCACACATTGCCGGTACGACCCCGGGCCTGAGGCGCAAGCTGCGGGCGGACATCGACGCAGGCTGTGGGCGGACGTCGGCGCAAGCTGTGGGCGGACGTCAGCGCCCGCCCAGAGCGGCGTCCACCGCGGCCTCGGCATGCAGCCGGGTCGTCGGGAACACGGGCACCGGGCTGTCCTTCTCCCCGATGAGCAACTCGATCTCGGTGCACCCGAGTACGACGCCTTCCGCCCCGGCGGCGACAAGCCGGCCGATGACGTCCTGGTAGGCGGCTCGGGACTCCTCCCGTACGACTCCGAGGCACAGCTCCTCGTAGATCACCCGGTGCACCAGGGCACGCCCTTCCGTGTCGGGCGTGAGTACCTCGAGCCCGTGTCCGGCCAGCCGGTCCCGGTAGAAGTCCTGCTCCATGGTGAAAGCGGTTCCGAGCAGCCCGACGCGGCCGATCCCCTGCGCGCGTACGGCATCGGCGGTGGCGTCCGCGAGATGCAGCAGCGGCACGGAGACGGCGGCCTCCACCTGCCCCGCGACCTTGTGCATGGTGTTCGTACAGATCAGCAGCAGGTCCGCGCCCGCGGCCTGGAGCCCTCGTGCGGCCTCGGCGAGGATCTCACCGGCGCGCTCCCACTCCCCCGCGACCTGGAGTTCCTCGATCTCGGCGAAGTCGACGGAGTGGAGAACGCACTTGGCGGAGTGCAGCCCGCCGAGCCGTTCCCGTACGAGCTCGTTGAGAAGCCGGTAGTACTCGGCGCTGGATTCCCAGCTCATGCCGCCGATCAGCCCGATGGTCTTCATCGGCCTCACTGTGCCATGCCCGCCGTGCCGACTCGGCCGTCAGTGAGAAAATGGGACAAAGACCCTTTCTCGGGGATGCTCCCGTGGGAGGCAACAATGATGGCGTCGCAAGGCACAGAACCTGCCCTGCCCGCTCAGCACAGAGACCTCTGGCCCGGGATCGCCGGGCTGGTGGCCGGTGGGCTGCTGATCGCCGGGCAAGCTCTGTGGATGGGCACTCCCGGCACCAAGGGGAGCGGCGCGCTCAGGCACGTCTTCTTCTACTACCTCAAGGGCAGCAATCGGGACCTGTCGGAGGCCACGGCCCTGATACTGCTGGTGTCGGGCCTGCTCTTCCTGTTCTTCCTGGTCGCCCTCTCCCGGCTGGCCGGCAACCGCTCCCACCTGGTGATGGTGGGCGGCACGGTCTTCGCGGCACTGCTCATGGTCGCGGCGGTCACCGGGAACATCTTCGCCATCACGGCGAACCACTCCGAGGCGTTCCCGGTGCTGCCGGGGACCGCACTGTTCGCCATCCTGCTGCTGAACATGGCGTACGGAGCTCTGATCGCGTCGATGGCGGGCGCGGCGGTGATGCTCTTCGCGCTCTGGCGGGCGGGACAGGAGACCCACTCGATCCCGGCCTGGCTCGGCTGGGCGGGCTTCGTGGTGGCGGTGGTGTCGCTGGCGGGGCCGCTGACCGCGTGGCTGACGCCGCTGCTGCTGGGCGTGTGGGCGCTGGGGGCGGGCGTTGTGCTGATCATGAACGCGCGTATCGCACGGGCCGAAAAGGAGCCGACGGGCAGCACGCCCACGGAGGAGGGCACCGGTCCGACGGACAAGCCGCCGAACATGCCGACGGACAGGCCGTCGGACAGGCCGTCGGACAGGCCGTCGGACAAGCCGTCGGACAACGAGAGTTAGCCTTCGGCGCGCTACGGAGCCTTCCGTGCCAGTACACGGTAGGCGTTGCCCCGGTTCGCCGACCGCGCTGCCAGCAGGATGAGGACATCGAGGAATCCCGCCAGAGCGAGAGACGGGGCCTTCGCCACGAGGGCCGCCTTCCGTGACATCCGGTATCCGGTGCCGCGGCGAGGCAGCCAGGGGGCGTCGGGATCGGGCATCAGAGCGTTCCAGAATTGCACCATGGCCATCAGGAGGTCGGCCCCCGTCTGGTGTGCCATTCCGCGCTCTTCGGCCACCGGGTCCAGGCCCCTGTTCCTCAGCGCCTCTTTGAGATTGCCGATCGGGAACATGTGCAGATGCTGGGGCTGGCACCACGGGTTCCAGCGCCGGCCGAGGACACGGCTCAGCGGCCACTCGGGGTCGGGAACCTCGATCAGCAGATGCCCCCCGGGCGGGAGCACCCGGGCTGCCGCGTCCAGCTCCGCGAAGGGATCAAGGGTGTGCTCCAGGTAGTGGTGCATGCTCACCACGTCGTAGCGCCCCGTCAGGTCGTCGGCCAGATCGGGGAACGGCCCGCGATGGGACCGGTCGATCCAGCCCCGGCGTACTCCCTTGTCGACCCCGTCCCCGAAGTCCAGGCCGTCGAATACGGCGTTGGGCCAATGAGCGCGGGCCGCCCGGCAGAAGTGTCCGTGCCCGGCTCCCACGTCCAGCCAGGCCTTGGGCGATGCGTGACGGTCGAGAAACGCGATCCGCCCCCGGTAGGTGGCGGCCTGGAGCTTGAACATCCTCTCCCGGAGGGCCTCTTGGTAACCGTCGTAACAGTCACGGTAATAGAATTCCAGCCCCTCCGGGGTAAGACGCGGGTTCTGGAACACATGGCCGCAGCCACCACATTCCTCAAGTGTGAATCGCCCCGGCTTGTGCTGGACCACATCCGGGCTCCGCAGCAGCACCTTCAGTGCGGCCGAATTGCACCAGGGGCATTCGGTGTTCCGCGGCTCGAGGAAGCGATCCACCCCGATACTCATTTCGGATTGGTAGCGCATCCGGGATGCGGCCATGTCGCCGGTGCCCCCGACGTAGGCGGTCGGGGTTTCTTGGGCAGCCATAGGAGCTCCTTCGGGCCTTCGGAATGGCACCGTCTCGCTACGTCACCTGACTATGGATTTTCAGGGTGGCCACTGATCAGGTGAGGCGATGGCACGTAACAGAGGAGGCCCTCGGGCTGTTGAGCGAGATATTCGATGTCTCAACTCTTCAGCCAGGGAGCCTCATCGATTACGCATCCTGCCGCGCTGAACCTGCCGCACGCCCTCATAGCGTGGGTGACATGCTGATCGTCACCCGGGTGGGCGACGTTTACCGTCATGGCCAGGTTTGAATGCGGCAACCGAAAGCGTCTGTTCGGGCTGTGCGGGCACGACGAAAGGACCGATTGCGGATGCCACCGCCACGCAGGGAGCACATACCGCGGTGCGTACCGTCGGGTGTGTTCCACTGTGGGCATGCCGGAGATCGGGATTTCGGTCGTCGTGCCGTGCTACGAAGAGAATGAAGTGATCGAAGCCTTTCATGCTGCCTTGACCGCTGAGCTCGAGCCGGTCGGTGAGCCCTATGAGATCTGCTACGTCGACGACGGCAGCGGCGCCGGTACGGCACAACGGCTGAGGGAATTGGCGGCCACCGCGCCGCAGGTGCGCTGCACCTCCTTCAGCCGGAACTTCGGCAACGAGTCGGCCCCCCTGCGGCCCGCCCGCGTCCTCCCCGTCGCCGGCACAGCGGCACCCAAGCCATGAACCCGCCCGCCCTTCACCAGTTCGCCGTCTTCGCCGCGATCGGCCTCGCCAACACCGCGGTCTACTACGCCGTGTACGTCGTGCTGAACCTCTGGATGCCCTACCTGGCCGCCCACGCACTGGCATACGCGGTGAGCCTCGCCGGGTCGTTCCTGCTCAACTCGTACATCACACTGCGAACCCGCCCCACCTGGCGGGCCTTCTTCCGTTTTCCACTGTCCGGACTGGCCAACCTCGCGGGCAGCGGCATCCTGCTTCATCTGGCCGTGAGCCGGCTGCGCATGGACGAGCAGTTCTCGGCGCTCGTCGCCGGCGTGCTGGTGATGCCCGTCTCGTTCCTGATCACCCGCTGGGCCATCACCTCCGGCGCGAAGCCGGAGGTCGCGCGGACCATCCCATAAGGGCCGCCGAGGCCGGGACCGGGACCGCAGGCGGGGGCGGGGCGGGGGCGACGCGGAGCGCTTCCGCTTCGCGGCCGAGGCGCTGCTCACCGGGTTCGACCGGCCCCGGCCGTAGCCTCGGAGAAAGCAGCACGACGAGAGGACGCGCCCATGCCCCCAGTCATCGCCGTCACCGGAGCCGGCGGACAGATCGGCGGGCGCGTCGCGCGGCGGCTCTCCGATCAGGGAGTGGGCGCGCGGCTGCTGGGGCGTGACCCCGGACGGCTGCCGGAGCTCGCCGGATGCGTCAAGGCGCCGCCCGCGGCCTACGGGGACGGGGAGGCCATGCGCCGGGCGCTCGACGGGGCCGACACGCTCTTCCTGGTGTCGGCACAGGAGGCGGCCGACCGGGTGCGGGACCACATCACCGCCGTGGACGCGGCCGTCGCGGCAGGGATCGGGCGCATCGTGTACGTCTCGTTCCTGGGCGCCGCGCCCGATGCGACCTTCACCTTCGCGCGCGACCACTGGCACACCGAGGAGCACATCCGGGGCACAGGACTCGCGTACACCTTCCTTCGCGACAACCTCTATCTGGCCGGGCTGCCCGCCATGGCCGGCGCGGACGGGGTCATCCGCGGGCCCGCCGGGGACGGGCGCGTGGGAGCGGTGGCGCACGAGGACATCGCGGATGTCGCCGCTGCCGTGCTGCTCGGGGACGGGCACGACGGGGCGACGTACGACGTCACCGGACCCGAGGCACTCTCCCTCGACGAGGCCGCCGCGGAGCTGACCCGGTTCATCGGGCGACAGATCACCTATGTGCCCGAGACCCACGAGGAGGCGTACGCCTCACGCGCCAAGTACGGCGCGCAGCAGTGGGAGGTCGCCGGCTGGGTGTCCTCCTACGAGGCCATCGCCAACGGCGAGATGGCCACCGTCTCCGATGTCGTGCCACGGCTGACGGGCCGTCCGGCACAGACCTTCACCGCGTACCTGGCCGGGCACCCGCGCAGTTACCGACACCTCTTGCCCTGACGCCAGACCTCCGAGACGAGCGGCACGCCCGGCCGGTAGGCCAGGTGGACATGGCTCGGCGCGTCGAGCAGGGCGAGATCCGCGCGGGCGCCGGGGGTGATGCGGCCGATGTCGGTACGGCGCAGGGCCGCCGCGCCGCCCGCCGTGGCGGACCAGATCGCCTCGTCCGGGGTCATGCCCATGTCCCGTACGGCGAGCGCGATGCAGAACGGAACGGAGGACGTGAAGGACGAGCCCGGGTTGCAGTCCGTGGACAGCGCCACGGTCACACCCGCGTCGAGCAGGCGGCGGGCGTCGGGCCACTGCGCGCGGGTGGAGAACTCCGCGCCGGGGAGCAGCGTGGCGACGGTCGCGCTGTTGGCGAGCGCGTCGACGTCCGCGTCGGTGAGGTGCGTGCAGTGGTCGGCGGAGGCGGCGTCGAGCTCGACGGCGAGCTGCACGCCGGGGCCGTAGCTGAGCTGGTTGGCGTGGACGCGGGGGTGCAGGCCCTTCGCCTTGCCGGCGGTGAGGATCGCACGGGCCTGGTCGCCGTCGAAGGCGCCCTTCTCGCAGAAGACGTCCACCCAACGGGCGTACGGAGCACAGGCGTCGAGCATCTCGCCGGTGACGAGGGCGACGTACGCGGCGGGGTCGTCGGCGTAGTCGGGCGAGACGATGTGCGCGCCGAGGTAGGTGACCTCGGCGGTGTGGAGCGCGGCGATACGAAGGGCGCGCGCCTCGTCCTCGACGGTGAGCCCGTAGCCGGACTTGGTCTCGAAGGTGGTGGTGCCCTGGCGGAGGGCCTCGGCGAGGTAGCGCGTGAGGTTCGCTTCGAGCGCCTCGTCGGTGGCTGCGCGGGTCGCGGCGACGGTGGTGCGGATGCCGCCGGCGGAGTAGGCGCGGCCGGACATCCGGGCGTTGAACTCCTGGGTGCGGTCGCCGGCGAAGAGGAGGTGGGAGTGGGAGTCGACGAAGCCGGGGATGACGGCGCGGCCGCCGGCGTCGTACGCCTCGTCGGCGTCGGGCGCGCTTGCGGCGGGGCCGGTCCAGGCGATGCGGTCGCCGTCGATGACGACGGCGGCGTTCTGGAGGAGGCCGATGGGGCCTTCGCCGAGGGCGGGGTCGTTGGTGACGAGGCTGCCGATGTTGGTGATGACGGTGGTGGTCATGGGTTCCTCTCGGTGGGGGAAACGCAGCGTCAGGAGCGCAGGGCCGCGATCGACTCGGCCAGCGCCCGCGCGACATCCGGGATCAGCGTGTGCACCCCGTCCCGCACCACATGGCGGCCCGCCACCACCGTGTGGCGCACATCCGCCGCCGTCGCCGCGAAGACCGCCGTCTCCGCCGCCAGGCGTGGCACCGGACCCGCCGTGCGGACCGAGTCCAGGGCCACCGTCGTGAGGTCCGCCAGGGCGCCCGGCTCGAGGCGGCCCGCGTCGTGCCATCCCAGTGCGGCGTGGCCGTCTTCGGTCGCGGCCCGCAGGAGAGCCGCGGCCGTCCAGTGGCCGCGCGTCCGGGTGCGCAGGCGTTCGTTCAGCTCCATGGCGCGGGCCTCTTCGAGCAGGTCGATGACCGCGTGACTGTCGCTGCCGAGCGACAGCGGTGAGCCCTCCCGCTGCAGCGTCGCCGCCGGGCCGATGCCGTCCGCCAGGTCGCGTTCCGTCGTCGGGCACATGCATGTGCCGGTGACGGAGGAGCCCAGCAGCGCGATGTCCTCGTTCGTCAGGTGCGTGTTGTGGACGCCCGTCGTGCGTGGGCCCAGTACGCCGTGGTCGGCGAGCAGGCGCGTGGGCGTACAGCCGTGTGCCGCCCGGCACGCGTCGTTCTCCGCCGTCTGCTCGGAGAGGTGGACATGGAGCGGGGCCCGGCGGGCCTCCGCCCACTGAGCCACCGTGCTCAGCTGCGCGGCCGGCACCGCGCGTACGGAGTGAATCGCCGCGCCGATCAGCGCATGGTCACTGCTCTTCAGCGCGGAGACCCGTTCCGCCCACGCCTCTGCCGTGCCGTCGGAGAAGCGCAACTGGTGCTTGTTCGGCGCCTTACCGAAGCCGGACGACAGATACGCCGTGTCCAGCAGCGTGATCCGGATACCGGCATCCGCCGCCGCCGCGATCAGTGCCTCGCCCATCGCGTTCGGGTCGGAGTACGCGACACCGCCCGGCGCGTGGTGCAGATAGTGGAACTCGCCGACCGCCGTGATCCCAGCCAGCGCCATCTCCGCGTAGACCGCCCGGGCGAGCGAGAAGTACGTCTCGGGCGTCAGCCGCGACGCGACCTGGTACATGACCTCGCGCCAGGTCCAGAAGGTCCCTGAGCCGACCTGCACCGTGCCCCGCAGGGCGCGGTGGAAGGCGTGCGAGTGTGCGTTCGCGAGGCCCGGGACGGTCAGGCCGCGCAGCACCACGGCGCCCGGCGGCGGGGCCTCGGCCTCCTTGCGTACCGCCGTGATCCGGCCGTCCGTCACCTCGAGCGCCACGCCCGGCTCGACGTTCGTGTCCAGCCAGGCGTGTTCCGCCCAGTACGTCACCTGCACGCCAGGCCCTCCAGTACGTCGGTGAGTGCGATCACCCCGGCCACGCAGTCGTCCTCGGCGGCGAACTCCGCCGGGGAGTGCGAGACGCCGGTGGGATTGCGTACGAACAGCATGGCGGTCGGGATCGATCCGGACAAAATACCCGCGTCGTGTCCCGCGCCCGTGCCGAGCACGGGGACGGAGCCGCCGAGGATCTTGTTCAGCTCGTCGCGCAGCGCGTGCTCGAACTCGATCACCGGGGTGAAGGATTCGCGCACGACACGCAGGTCGACGCCGTCCCGCTCGGCCCGCTCCTGCGCCGCCCGCTCGATCGCGGAGACGACCGTGTCGAGCGTGGTCTGGTCGGCGGCGCGCGAGTCCAGCCAGCCGCGCACCAGCGACGGGATCGCGTTGACGCCGTTCGGCTCGACGGAGATCTTGCCGAACGTGGCGACCGCGCCCGCGAGCTCGGCCTCGCGGCGGGCCGCGAGGACCGTCTCGGCGTACGTCAGCATCGGGTCGCGGCGGTCGACGAGCCGCGTCGTGCCGGCGTGGTTGGCCTCGCCGTGGAAGTCGAACCGCCAGCGGCCGTGCGGCCAGATCGCGGATGCGATGCCGACGCGGTCGCCGGACAGGTCCAGCGCCCGGCCCTGCTCGACATGGAGCTCGACGAACGCGCCGATACGGGCCAGCCGTTCCGGGTCCGGTCCGATGGCGGACGGGTCGTACCCGGCCGCCTCCATGGCCTGTGGGAGCGACACCCCGTCGCCGTCGCGCAGCGCGTACGCCGCTTCGGGCGTCAGCTGTCCGGAGGCGAGACGGGAGCCCACGCAGGCGAGACCGAAGCGGGCGCCCTCCTCGTCACCGAAGTTGGTGATGGCGAGGGGCCGGGTGAACCGCGCTCCCCTGCCGCGCAGTTCGTCGAGCGCGGCGAAGGAGGAGACCACGCCGAGCGGGCCGTCGAAGGCGCCGCCGTCGGGGACCGAGTCCAGGTGGGAGCCGGTGACGACGGCACCCTCGGCGAGCGGATCACCGAGCCAGGCCCACTGGTTGCCGTTGCGGTCGAGCTCGTAGGTCAGGCCTCGGGTTTCGGCCTGTGCCTTGAACCAGGCGCGGCAGTCGGCGTCGGCGCCGGTCCAGGCGTAGCGGCGGTAGCCGCGGCTGCCGGCGTCGCGGCCGATGGGTGCGAGGTCCCGCCACATCTCGTGGAAGGAGGCCCCCGCCGGTCCGGCGGGGGGGCCGCTGGGAGCGTTCACGGTCACGCCGGGTCGCCCTCGCGCATCGGGACGCGCACGCCGCGCTCGTCCGCGACCGACTCGGCGATGTCGTAGCCCGCGTCCACATGGCGGATGACACCCATGCCCGGGTCGTTCGTCAGTACGCGGCGGATCTTCTCGCCGGCGAGCTTGGTGCCGTCCGCCACCGAGACCTGCCCGGCGTGGATGGAGCGGCCCATGCCGACGCCGCCGCCGTGGTGGATCGACACCCAGCTCGCGCCCGAGGCCACGTTGACCATGGCGTTGAGCAGCGGCCAGTCGGCGATCGCGTCCGACCCGTCCAGCATGGCCTCGGTCTCGCGGTACGGGGATGCGACGGAGCCGCAGTCCAGGTGGTCGCGGCCGATCGCCAGCGGGGCGGCCAGCTCGCCGGACGCCACCATGTCGTTGAAGCGCTCGCCCGCCTTGTCGCGCTCGCCGTAGCCGAGCCAGCAGATACGCGCCGGCAGGCCCTGGAAGTGGACGCGCTCGCCGGCCATCTTGATCCAGCGGTGCAGCGACTCGTTCTCCGGGAAGAGCTCGAGCATCGCCTTGTCGGTCTTGTGGATGTCCGAGGCCTCGCCGGACAGGGCCGCCCAGCGGAACGGGCCCTTGCCCTCGCAGAAGAGCGGCCGGATATAGGCGGGGACGAAGCCGGGGAAGGCGAACGACCGCTCATAACCGGCCAGTTGGGCCTCGCCGCGGATGGAGTTGCCGTAGTCGAAGACCTCGGCGCCGGCGTCCATGAAGCCGACCATCGCCTCGACATGCTTGGCCATCGACTCACGCGCGCGCTGGGTGAAGTCCGCGGGCTTCTCCGCCGCGTACGACGCCATGTCGTCGAAGTCGACGCCGATCGGCAGGTAGGCGAGCGGGTCGTGGGCCGAGGTCTGGTCGGTCACGATGTCGATGGGCGCGCCCTCGGCGAGCATCCGCGGCAGCAGCTCCGCGGCGTTGCCGAGCAGGCCGATGGAGAGCGGCTTGCGGGCGTCACGGGCCTCGACGGCGAGCTGGAGCGCGTGCTCCAGCGAGTTCGCGCGCACATCCAGGAAGCGGTGCTCGATACGGCGCTCGATCGCGCGCGGGTCGACGTCGATACAGATCGCGACGCCGTCGTTCATCGTCACGGCGAGCGGCTGCGCGCCGCCCATGCCGCCCAGACCGGCCGTCAGGGTGATCGTCCCGGCGAGCGTGCCGCCGAACTTCTTCGCGGCGACGGCGGCGAACGTCTCGTAGGTGCCCTGCAGGATGCCCTGCGTGCCGATGTAGATCCAGGAGCCGGCCGTCATCTGGCCGTACATGGTCAGGCCGAGGGCCTCCAGGCGCCGGAACTCCTCCCAGTTCGCCCAGTCGCCGACCAGGTTGGAGTTGGCGATGAGCACCCGCGGCGCCCACTCGTGCGTCTGCATGACGCCGACGGGACGGCCGGACTGGACGAGCATCGTCTCGTCCTGCTTCAGGGTCTGCAGCGTGCGCACCATCGCGTCGTAGGAGCGCCAGTCGCGGGCCGCCTTGCCGGTGCCGCCGTAGACGACGAGCTTGTCGGGGTGCTCGGCGACCTCGGGGTCGAGGTTGTTCTGGAGCATGCGGAGGGCGGCTTCCTGCTGCCATCCCAGGGCGCTCAGTTCCGTACCGCGCGGTGCCCGTACGGGGCGGGGTCCTGACATGGCGATGCCTCCTCGCGACTGTGACCATGACTGTTGGCTTATCTATTCACATCTTGTCGGCCTGAATAGTCTTAGTCAACAGCTGCGGCCCGGCCCGCCGGGTGATTGGCTGGCGCACATGGCTAAGGACCGTCGGGATCAGGCCGTACGAGCGGCAGTGGAGCAGGGCCTTCTCAGCGAGGCGCAGCCGGTGGCCGCGCTCCTCGACGTGGCCGGTATCCGCGCCTCGGCGGCCGCTCTGCGGACCGCCTTCGCCGCCGTCACCGACGCCCCCGTACTGCACGCGTTCGCCGTGAAAGCCGCGCCACTGGTCCCGGTACTCGCGCTGCTGCACGCCGAAGGCATCGGCGCGGAGGTCGCCAGCCCGGGTGAGCTGGCGCTGGCCCGCGCCGCCGGTGTGCCCACCGACCACACGGTCCTCGACTCTCCCGCCAAGACGCCCGCCGAACTGCGCGAGGCCCTCACCCTCGGGATCGCCGTCAACGCCGACAATCCGCAGGAGCTCGCGCGTATCGACGCCCTCGTCCACTCCGCCGCCACCCGGTCCCCGCTCGGCCTGCGCGTCAATCCGCAGGTCGGCGGCGGTGCCATCGGAGCCCTGTCGACGGCCACCGCGACCTCCAAATTCGGTGTCGCGCTGCGCGACGAAGGCGCCCGCGACCGGGTCGTACGCGCATATCTCGACCGCCCGTGGCTGACCCGGCTGCATGCCCACTCCGGCTCGCAGGGCATGCCGCTCACTCTCATGGCACAGGGCATCCGGGCCGTGTACGAGCTGGCCGAGGAGATCAACGCCGCGGCCGGCCGGCAGCAGATCGACACGGTCGACATCGGCGGCGGCCTCCCGGTCAACTTCGCCTCCGACGAGGAGTCGCCCACCTTCGCCGAGTACGCCCGGCTGCTGAAGGAGCTGGTCCCCGGGCTGCTCGACGGCCGCTACGGCCTCGTCACCGAGTTCGGCCGGTCCCTGCTCGCCAAGAACGGCGCCGTCCTCGCCCGCGTCGAGTACGCCAAGACCGCCGGGTCCCGCCCCATCGCGGTCACCCACGCCGGCGTCCAGATCGCCACCCGTACGGTGTACGACCCCATCTCGTGGCCGCTGCGCATCGCCGCGTACGACGCCGAGGGCCGCCCCAAGGACGGTGCCGCCGTCGTACAGGACATCGCGGGACCCGCCTGCTTCGCGGGCGACCTGCTCGCCGAGGCGCGCCCGCTGCCGCTGCTGGAGCAGGGCGATGTGATCGCGGCGCTGGACACCGGCGCGTACTACTTCTCGAACCACTACGGCTACAACAGCCTGCCCCGGCCCGGCGTTCACGGCTTTGCCACCGCTGCGGACGGGTCGGTGCGGTTCACCACCGTCCGGACCCCGCAGAGCCTCGCGGAGATCGTCGCCGAGTCGGGCGGCGCGCACGCGGACGCACTGACCACCCACTGAGCCGACCGCCCACTGAGCCGACCGCCCGCATTCGGGCATGCCGGACGGCCCGGTCTCAAAACATCGGAAACGGGCGATGTCCGCGGACCTTAGCGGGCCAGGGGCATGTTCCGATGGAAAATGCCCCAACTCCCCCCAGCAGCAGCAACGTTGCGTAACTTCTCCGTCACTGCCGCACATCAGTGCGCGCGGCGCGCCGTGGCGGAGAGGGGAATCCGCGTGCCCGGAATCGACGAGTGTCTGCTGGAAGCCATGCTGGTGCCGGGCGCGCGCGGAGCATCCATCGTGGACTGGATCAGCGGGCTCGCGCTCGGCGCGGTCGGTGAGTCGCCGGGCAGCGACCACGAGGCCACCGCCGCGGAGACGGCCGAACTGGCCAGGATGGCCACCGAGTACACGACGTTCGCGCCCAAGGAGCCCACGGCGTACGGGAGTGATGGCCCGGGCCGGGAAGGCGAGGCTGAGGGGAAGGCCGAGGGGCCGCCCGTCGAGGACCTCATCGTCACCACCCGCACCGGCTATCACGTGGTGCGTTTCGTGGAGACCACCTTCGACAGCAGCGTGTTCCTGCATCTGTGGCTCGACCGGGACCTGGGCAATCTCGCACTGGCCCGGCTGCGCCTCCAGAACCTCGCCGAAAGGCTGGTGCTCGGATGAGAGCGGCCGTCTCCCCGATGCTCGTCAGACTCGCGGACGAGCGCGCCACCGGTGTGCTGGTACGCGACCACGGCGCCCTCTATCTGGCCGACGGCCAGGTCGTCCACGCCGAGAGCCCCGACGCGCCCGGACTCGACGTCCTGCTGACCGCGCGCGGCCGGCTGGAGCCCGGCAGCTGGGCGGACGCGGTCGCGCGGGCCGGCTCGCGCGGCGAGGTCGCCCGCTTCCTCGTCGACAGCGGCCAAGTGGCGGGCGGCGAGCTGGAGATCTGCCATCTCGGCGCGCTGTTCGACGCCGCCTTCTTCGCCCTGGCGCCCGCCAGTGGTCCGACCCGCTTCCGCTACGGCGTCGTCCACTGGATCGGCCGGGTGCGGCCGGTGCCCACCCGGGTCGTCGAACGCGAGGCCCAGCGCCGCAGCCGGCTGCTGGACTCCGTATGGCCCTACCCCGCGGTCGACACCGCGCCTCTGGTGCGCTGCCCGCACACCGCGGGACGGGCGGTCGGGCCCCGCCGGCAGTCGCTGCTGGACCTCGCCGACGGCGTACGTACGCCGGCCGTGGTCGCCCGCGAACTGGGACGCCCCGCCTTCAACACCCTGATCGAGGTGCGCAGGCTGGCCGCCGAGGGGCTCATCGCGACGCCCGCCGGGTCCTCCGCGCCCAGCGAGCCCGCCGCCATTCCCGAGACCGCGGCGCCCAGCGAGCCCGCCGCCATTCCCGAGACCGCGGTGCCCCGCGAGCGCGCTGCCTTTCGCGACACCGCCGAGCCCCCGTCCGTCCTGGACTCCGCCCTGCTCCGCCGGCTCCGCGACGCCCTGGAGGCAAACCTGTGACGCACCGCTCCGTACACCAGGTCCATTGCGCACCGTCATGAGACGCGCGCTGAGGCTGCGCGCCGAGAGGAGACAGCTCATGACGGCCGAGGCCGACGTGCTCGCTGAACTGAAGAAGCTGCGCGTGCGTGTGCCGCAGGTGACCGGCGCACTCGCCGCCAGCACCGACGGCCTCGCGCTGGCGGCAGACACCGCGGAAGCGGAGAGCGTCGCCGCACTGACCGCCGCCGCCCTCGGCGTCGCACTGCGGCTGACCGAGGCCACCGGGCAGGGGGGCTTCCGCGAGCTGCTGGTCAAGGGCGAGCGGGGATACGTCGCGACCTACGCGGCGGGTTCCTCGGCCGTCCTCACCCTCCTGGCCGAGCCACGCATCAACGTGGGACGGCTCCACCTCGAGGCCCGCCGCTCCGGCGCCCGCATCGGCGAGCTGGTCGACGGCGCACTCGAACGACCGGAGAACACCTGATCCGTAACGGGATCCCCCGCCTGAGGGCGGGGGCTTTCAGCCCGGCCGGCTGAGAGCCCGCCATTACCAGCACCAGCCAACACCCATGGGAGGTGACCCAAGTTGGCTACGTTCCACGCAGGACAGAAGACCCACCCACCTGTGCTTCCTCAGCAGTTGGCCCTGGAATTCGAGTCAGCAGACAACCCCGGGATCAGGGACGAAACGGGGCTCGGACGCCGCAAGGCACCCGGCGTGGAACATGTGCGAGGGGAGACCACCAGCAGCGTGCCTGCTGCCGGTGGCGTCACCCCGGACCACCAGGTCCGGGAGTCCGGCCGTGAGGCCGACCCCGCCGTGTTCGTCCTGGACAAGCACGGCACCCCGCTCCAGCCCACCACCCCGGCCAGGGCCCGCAGGCTCCTGGCATCCGGCCGGGCAGTCGTGGCCCGGCACACACCGTTCGTGATTCGCCTGAAGGACCGCACCGCCACCCACTCGGAGGTCGACGGTGTCGAGATCGGTATCGACCCCGGCAGCAAGCACACCGGCATCGCCGTCTTCACCACCGTCACCGGGGAGCGCCGGGGCCGGTACAGCATCCAGCTCGACCACCGAGGCGCCACGATCCGCAAAAAGCTGGAGCAGCGCGCCGCCTGCCGGCGGGGCCGCCGCAGCCGGAACCTGCGCTACCGCGCCCCCCGTTTCCTCAACCGCACCCGCCCGAAGAAATGGCTACCGCCGAGCCTGCGCCACCGCGTTAACACCACCACCTCATGGATGGACCGTCTCGCCCGCTGGGCACCCGTCAAGGCCGTGCACGTCGAGCGGGTCGCGTTCGACACCCACGCCATCAGCGCCGGGAAGCCGCTGGAGGGCGCCGAGTACCAGCACGGCACCCTGCACGGCATGGAGATCCGCGAGTACCTCCTCGCGAAGTTCGGCCGCGCCTGCATCTACTGCGGCGCGACGGGTGTGCCGCTGAACACCGACCATGTCCACCCCCGCAGCCGGGGCGGATCCGACCGGGTCTCGAACCTGGTCCTGGCGTGCATCCCCTGCAACCAGGCCAAGGGCAGTCGGCCCGTCGAGGAGTTCACACCCAAGCGCGCTGCCGAGATTCTGAAACGAGCGAAGGCCCCGCTGAGGGATGCCGCCGCTGTCAACGCCACCCGGTGGGCCTTGTGGCGGGCCCTGGACACGCGGTTCCCCACCCACACCGCCTCCGGCGGCCGCACCAAGTGGAACCGCACCCGCACCGGCCTGCCCAAGACCCACACCCTCGATGCCCTGGCCGTCGGCACCCTCGACACCGTCACCACCGTGCCCCGCACCGTGCTGGTCGTCGGATCCACCGGGCGCGGCCAGTACGCCCGCACCCGCACCGACAAGCACGGCTTCCCCCGCCTGCGCCTGCCACGGCAGAAGCAATTCTTCGGCTTCGCCACCGGCGACCTCGTCCGCGCCGTCGTCCCGTCGGGGAAGAACGCGGGCACCCACACCGGCCGGGTCGCGGTCCGCTCCTCCGGGAACTTCGCCGTCCGTACCGCGAGCGGCCTCTACACGGCCCGGCACAAGCGCTTCCGTCTACTCCAGCGGGCCGACGGATACGCCTACGCCCGCCAACCCGAAGAAGCAACGCCTTGAGCCAAAGCCGAGGTTCATACGACGGCGGTCCGCCTGGCGGCGAATCACCTACCCGCTGCCCTGCTCCGCAAGAGCTTCGTTTCCTCCCCGGCCTGACAGCCGGGGTATCCACGAAGGACATCTGATGACCGACACACCATCACGAACACCCAGCAGACGGAAAGGAAGTGCGCATCTCATGGCCACTACCGAAAGCGCCCTCAAGGAAGCCATCACTGTCATCGAGGGCGCCCTCGGCGCCGCGCTCGTCGACTACAGCAGCGGAATGGCCCTCGGCACTGTCGGCGGCGGAAAGGACCTGGACCTGTCGGTCGCCGCGGCGGGCAACACCGATGTGGTGCGCGCCAAGGTGCGCACCATGGAGCAGCTCGGGCTCAAGGACTCGATCGAGGACATCCTGATCACGCTCGGCTCCCAGTACCACCTGATCCGGCTGATGAAGGGCCGCGGGGCCAACGGTCTGTTCCTCTATCTGGCGCTCGACAAGGACCGGGCGAACCTCGCCATGGCCAGGCACCAGTTGAGGAAGATCGAGGCCGAGCTGGAGGTCTGACCGCCTCTGGTGTCCTCAGTCATCGGCGGGGCTCCGCATGGAGCCCCGCCGGCGACTGGGGATCGGGGTCCGCGGCGGTGCCCCGTTACTCCACGAACAGTCCCCGCGCCGCCGCTCTTGTGTCGAACTCCTCCAGGCGCGCCTGCGCGTCCGGCAGGTCGTCGCACATCGCCTCCAGCAGCACCCGTCCCAGCAGCATCGGCGCGCACGCCGTGTCGAAGGCCAGGCCCGTGCCCACCGCCGCCGGGATCAGCAGGTCGCTGTGGCGCGCCACCGGTGCGAACGCCGAGTCCGCGACCGTCACCACCTTCAGGCCCGCCGAGCGCGCGTACGCCAGCGCCTCCACGACCTCCTTGGGGTGGCGCGGCAGCGCGAAGCAGAGCAGCGCGCTCGCACCCGCCCGGCGGGCCGCGTCGATGCGGTCGGCGAGCAGCGTGCCGCCCTCGTCGAGCAGGCGCACGTCCGGATGCACCTTGGCCGCGAAGTACGCGAAGCCACGGGCCTGCGAGGACGCGGCGCGCAGACCGAGCACCGGGAGCGGGCGGGACGCGGCGAGCAGCCGGCCCGCGCGCTCGACCGGGGCCGGGTCGGCGAGCAGTTCGGCCAGATGGCGCAGGTTCTCGATCTCGGCCTGCACCGCCTGCTGGTACTCGTTGTACGTGTCCTTCCCGGCCTCGCTCTCCTCGGGCGCGACCTCCCGCAGATACTTGCGCAGCGCCGGATAGCCGTCGAAGCCCAGCGCGACGGCGAAGCGGGTGACGGACGGCTGGCTGACCCCCGCCAGTTCGGCGAGCTCCACGCTGGACAGGAACGGCGCATCGGCCGCCCGGCGCACCATGCTGTGTGCGATACGCCGCTGGGTGGGGGTGAGCCGGTGCCCCTCGAAGAGCTGCTGCAGCCGTGCGGCAGGGCTGTCGCTCATGCCATCCCCCTCATCAGGTCGGTCGTCTCCGTCATCAGATCCGTGAACCGGTCGAGCAGCGCCGCCGCCCCCGTCACATCATCGGTCAGCGGCCGGTCGGCGAGCTCGTCGTCCAGTACGGTCTCGGCCAGCTCGAAGGCCCTGCCCACCGGGAGCTCCGGATCGGGCCGCAGCCCGCGCTGGCGCAACGCCCGTACCGCGGCGACGAGTTCGCAGCCGACGACGAGCCGGTACGCGCCACCCGCCCGCAGTGTCTGGCGCGCCGCGAGCGAGGCGAAGCTGGCCTGCTCCTCGACGCCTCGGGACAGTACCGCGTGGCCGAGCGAGGCGGGGGCGGAAAAAGCCCGCAGATCACCGAGGGCCGCGCCGGCCGCGTACTCGAGGATCATCACGCCGGAGCTCGCCGCCTCCGCGTCCGCGAGGAAGGGCCGCAGCCGGGTGAAGGCGGGCTCGTTCAGGGCGGAGAGCCGGGAGGTGGACAGCCGCGCGGTCTGGGTTATGGCGAGCCTGAAGTGGTCCAGGTCCAGGGCCAGTTGGGCCATGTAGAAGCCGCCGTGGTGGTACGCCGCCATGTCGGACGCACGGATCAGCGGGTTCTCGGCGGCCGCGTTGATCTCGACGGCGAGGGTCCGCTCCAGCGCGTCCGCCGCGTCCTGGGCGGGCCCGTGGATCTGCGGCAGACAGCGGAATCCGTACGGATCCTGGATCCGGCCGAGCGGCGGCGTGGGCCGCTCGGGCGCACCGAGCAGCCGCCGCATCCTGGTGGCGACGGCGTACGTGCCGGGGTGCGGGCGGGCCGCGTGCACGGGTTCGGCGTACGCCTCGTAGGAGCCGTCGACCGCGAGCAGCGAAAGCGCGGCGACCAGCTCGGTGGCCGAGACGAGGGCGCGCAGCTCGTCCAGGGCGAGCGCGGCCTGCCCGAGGGTGAGGGCGTTGGAGCTGATCAGGGCCAGGGCGTCGTTGTTGTCGAGGGCCTGCGCCTCGGGCGGCGGGCCGCCCTCCCAGGGGTGCTCACCGGCCAGCGCGAGGCCCAGCTGGGCCAGGGCCGCGATATCGCCGGTGCCGACCGAGCCGAACTCGTTGACGACGGGATACGCACCGCTCTCCAGCGCCTCGCAGAGCGCGGTGACGATGCCGGGCCGCAGCCCGGCACCGCCCGCGAGCAGCTGGTTGGCCCGTACGGCGAGCATGGCGCGGACCTGTCGGGCCGGCAGCGGATCGCCGATCGCGCCGGCGTGCGAGCGCAGCAGCCGCAGCCCGTGGTCGGCGGCGGCGTCGGTCGGTACATCCTCGTTCCGGTTGGCACCGACGCCGGTGGAGCGCCCGTACACCCGGCCCGAGGCGGCGAGCTCCCGCGCGGCGTCCCAGGAGATCTCGACGCGCTTGACCGCTTCGGATCCGGGTACGGGACGGGCCGCGCCATCGGCCAGTCGGACGATGTCCGCGACCGGGAGGCTCTGTCCGTCGAGGACCACGATGCCGGTGGGCGAGTCCACCATGTGGGACGACATCACGCGCAAACCCCTCCCTTTCGGACGGCTTGTCCTGCTCCCCGAGCATCCGTAACCAGTGATTTACCCCGGGGCATTGACATTTTATTCAGACACCGAGAACTCTGCATGACGATATGCAGGCCGGGCAAGGGACGACTGATGATCAAATTCGAAGCAGTGAACAAGCGCTTCCCCAACGGCACCACGGCAGTCCACGACCTCACCCTGGAGATGAACCAAGGCGGTATCACCGTCCTGGTCGGCTCCTCCGGATGCGGTAAGACCACCACGCTCCGCATGATCAACCGGATGGTCGATCCGACCTCCGGCACCATCCACGTAGGCGGCAAGGACGTCCTGACGCAGGACGCGGCGGAGCTGCGCCGCTCCATCGGATACGTCATCCAGCAGTCCGGCCTCTTTCCGCACCGCACGATCCTCGACAACATCGCGACGGTGCCGCTGCTGCTGGGCTGGGGCCGGCGCAAGGCCCGCGCCCGCGCGGCGGAGCTGCTCGAGACGGTCGGCCTGCCGGCCGACGCCGGCAGGCGCTACCCGCACCAGCTCTCCGGCGGCCAGCAGCAGCGCGTCGGCGTGGCCCGCGCGCTGGCGGCAGACCCTCCGGTGCTGCTGATGGACGAGCCGTTCGGCGCGGTCGACCCGGTCGTCCGCACCCAGCTCCAGGACGAACTGCTGCGACTGCAGCAGGAGTTGAGCAAGACGATCGTCTTCGTCACGCACGACATCGACGAGGCGGTCCGGCTCGGCGACCGGATAGCCGTGTTCCGTACGGGTGGCCATCTGGTCCAGTGCGCCTCCCCGGCGGAGCTGCTGGCTCGCCCGGCGGACGACTTCGTGGCGGACTTCCTCGGCGCGGAGCGGGGGTTGAAGCTGCTGTCGCTGTCGACTCTGGCGGACGTGCCGCAGCAGCGGGCAGCCGCGATACGGGCCGACGAGCCGGTGGCTTCGGCGAACGCGGACGGCCGCTGGCTGCTCGTCGTCTCGGCGAAGGGCCGGCCACAGGGCTGGCTCGACACGGATGCGCTACCCGCGCGGGGGACGGCGGAGGACGCGCGGCTGCTCCCCGTACGACCACTGGGCGACGGCGACTCACTGCTCTCGGCGCTCAACGAGTCGGTTGCCTCCCCCGCGGGCCTGGTGGCCCGGGTCGACGCGGACGGCATTCTGACCGGGGTTACGTCACGGGACGTCATCCACGCCCGCGCGGGCGAGTTCCACGTCGCGGCGTCGAGGCACCCGGCGGCCGCGGGCGCGGACGCTACGACCGCAGGCACGCACCCCGGCACCGCAGACACGGACGCAACAGCCGCAGGCACGCACCCCGGCGGCGCAGGCGCTACGGCTGCGGGCGCGGAGCCAACGGCTGCGGGCGCAAAGGCCGCGGACACGCAGCCCGGCGCCGCGGGCGCGGACACAACCGCCGCAGGCACGCACCCCGGCGGCGCAGACACGGACACAACCGCCGCAGGCACGCACCCCGGCACCGCAGACACGGACACAACCGCCGCAGGCACGCACCCCGGCACCGCCGCCACCGACGCGGCGCCCGGCACCACACCCGCCACCCCCAAGGGCGGCACCTCATGACCATCGACTGGTCGTGGGTATCCGACCACACGGGCGATCTCACCACCCTCACCCTCTCGCACCTCCAAGCCGCCCTGACCGCCGTGCTGTTCGGGCTGCTCATCTCACTCCCCCTGGCCGTCCTCGCCCACCGGGTCCGCCCTCTGCGCGGCTTCCTCCTCGGGCTGTCGAACGTCCTGTTCACCATCCCCTCCATCGCCGTCTTCGTGCTGCTCCTCCCGGTCTCCGGGCTGACCCGCACCACGACCGTCATCGGCCTGACGATCTACACACTCGTCGTCCTGCTGCGGAACACCGTCGAGGGCCTCGACTCCGTACCGGCCAGGACCAAGGAGGCCGCCAAGGCGATGGGCACCCGTCCCCTGCGCACGCTGCTCACCGTCGAGCTGCCTCTCGCGCTGCCCGTGATCATGGCGGGCGTACGCATCGCCACCGTCATGTCGATCTCGCTCGTCAGCGTGGCCACGTACATCGGCGACGGCGGCCTCGGCCAGCTCTTCACCGACGGCTTCCAGCGCAACTTCCCCACCCCCGTGGTCGTCGGTGTCGTCCTCACCCTCCTCCTCGCGCTGGTCGCCGACGCGCTGCTGGTCGCCGTCCAGTACGTCCTCACCCCCTGGACACGGAAGCAGAGGGCCTGACGACATGTACGAACTCTTCAAGGACCTCGGCTCCTGGCTGACCAGCGGCGCCCAGTGGTCCGGCAGCGACGGCATCGCCCATCGCCTCGCCGAGCACCTCCAGTACTCGCTGCTCGCGACCCTGATCGCCGCCGTGATCGCACTGCCTGTCGGTCTGCTCATCGGGCACACCGGCCGCGGCGCGTTCCTCGCCATCAACCTCTCGTCCTTCGGCCGGGCCCTGCCCACCGTCGGTCTCGTCGTCCTGGTGTTCCTCGCCAGTGGCCTGTCCATGACCCCGGTGTACGTCGCGCTGGTCGCCCTGGCCGTGCCGTCGATCGTCACCAACACCTACGCCGGTATGAGCGCCGTCGACCCGGAGGTGAAGGACGCCGCCCGCGGCCAGGGCATGCGCGGCCACCAGGTCCTGCTCCAGGTCGAGATCCCGCTCGCGCTGCCACTGATCATGACCGGGCTGCGGCTCGCGCTGATCCAGGTCGTGGCGACGGCCACCATCGCCGCGTACGTCAGCTTCGGCGGCCTCGGCCGGTACGTCTTCGACGGCCTCGCCCAGCGCGACCTCGTCCAGGTACTGGGCGGAGCCGTACTCGTCGCGGTGGTCGCCGTCGTACTCGACCTCGCCCTCGCCGCACTCCAGCGCGCCCTGTTCCGACACCGCCGTACAGCCTGAGGAGCCCCAGCCATGAACCGACGTACCCTCCTCGGCGGCCTGTTCGCCGCGGCCTCCGTCCCCGCGCTCGCCGCCTGCAGCAGCGGCATCACCACCCTCGAAGGCGAGGGCACCACTTCGGGCGGCGGGGGCTCCAGCGCCGGCGGCATCACCATCGGCACCGCCAACTTCACGGAGAACCAGATACTCGGCTACCTGTACGCCGCAGCCCTCGAGGCCGCCGGCGTGAAAACCAAGGTCCGCCCCAACCTCGGCACCCGCGAGATCCTCATCCCCGCCCTCAAGGGCGGCGACATCGATCTGCTGCCCGAGTACCAGGGCGCGCTGCTGCACTACCTCGACCCGAAGGCGAAGGCCACCGAGGAGGGCGAGATGCAGAACGCCCTCGCCGTCGCGCTCCCCAAGGGTCTGCAGATCCTCCCGTACGGCATGGCCGAGGACTCCGACGCCTTCGCCGTCACCCGCGAGACCGCCGGCAAGTACGGCCTGAAAACCCTCGCCGACCTCGCCAAGCAGAACGGCAAGCTCGTCATCGGAGCCGCGCCCGAGGTCAAGAAGCGGGTGGTCGGCGTCATCGGTCTGAAGGACGAATACGGCGTGGAATTCAAGGAGTTCAAGTCGCTGGACTCCTCCGGGCCGCTGGTCAAGGGCGCGCTGAAGAAGGGCGACGTGGATGTCGCCAACCTGTTCACCACCGACACCGACATCGCCGATGAGGGCTGGGTGGTGCTGGCCGACCCGAAGAACCTCGTGCCCGGCCAGCATGTCGTCCCGCTGATCGCCGACCGCAAGGCCGACTCCACCGTCCGCAAGGCGCTGGCCCGGCTCGGCGCCGTACTGACGACGGAGCAGCTGACCGAGCTCAACCGGCTGGTCGACAAGGACAAGAAGGACCCTGAAGACGTGGCGAACGACTGGGCGAAGCAGCACGGCCTCACCAAGAAGTAGGGCGCCCGTACCGGCTGTCCCCACCCGGGGGCGGGAGCAACTCCCGACCGGGTGGGGGGCAGGACCGCCCCGGGCAGGACCGCCCCCCAGGTACCCCCAGGGGAAAACAGTGGGGCTAACCCCACTGACGCGACGGCCGGTCGCACGTAGCGTGAACGACTATGGAAGCCCGCGACCCTGAGCTCAAAAAGGAGCTCGACGCCACCCTGCACGCCCGCCGTGAGCTGGGGGAGGAGTACGAGTCCGCACTCGTCGAATCGTTCCTGGAGAAGGTCGAGCAGCGGCTCGACGGCACGGTGGACCGCCGTGTCCGCCGCCAGCTCGCCGAGCAGCAGATGGTGGTCGCCCGTGGCGCCCGCCCGCCGCACTCCTCGGAGTCGAATTTCGGGGAGCGCTTCGGCTTCGGCATCGTCTCGATGATCCTGGCCATCCCGCTCTCGGCGATCGGCGTGGTGAACGCCAACCTCGAGGGCCTGGTGGTGACCTGGCTCGGCATCGTCGGCGTGAACGCGGTCCACGCGGCCAGGGGCTGGCCGTGGTTCCGCCGGCAGCAGCGCGAGAAGTCCGACTGGGAGGACTAGGACATGCCCCGGGGCCGGACCGGCTCGGCCACGGGGCCGGCAAAAAGTCTTGGCGGGGACCGCCGCACCCCCGGCGAACCGGAGGGCGGGACGACGGCGGTCCCCGCGTGGGACACGGTCCCGGGTCAGGGCCGGTCTCCGCGTCCAGGGCGTCTTGGGAGGTCCGGGAGCCGCTCCGGAGGTCCTAGACGCCGCTGTGGGTGTCGGCCGGGTTACCTGCCCGGTCGCCCTGCCGACATCCACCACTGTGCCGGACGCGTGTTAAGCGGGTGCTGCGTGAACGTGACGCGCTCGTACCTTTTTCGCGGCCGGGAGGTCCGGGAGGTTGCCCCCGGACCGGCCGCGACGGAAAACGCGCACGTTTCCGCCGCTAGTTGCCGCCCTTCGCCAGGAACGCCAGCAGGTCCTGACGGCTCACCACACCGGTCGGCTTCCCCTCGACCAGCACGATCGCCGCGTCGGCCTCGCCGAGCACCTTCATCAGGTCGCCGACCGGCTCGCCCGAGCCGACCTGCGGCAGCGGCGAGGACATGTGCTTCTCCAGCGGGTCGGTCAGCGAGGCGCGCTGCGTGAACAGCGCGTCCAGCAGCTCCCGTTCGACGACGGAGCCGATGACCTCCGCGGCCATCACGTCCGGGTGTCCCGCTCCCGGCTTCACGATCGGCATCTGCGAGACGCCGTACTCCCGCAGCACCTCGATCGCCTCGCCGACGGTCTCCTCCGGGTGCATGTGCACCAGGCTCGGGATCTTGCCGCCCTCCTTGTCCTTGAGCACGTCGTTGACGCTCGCGGACGGGCCCTCGCCCTCCAGGAAGCCGTAGTCGGCCATCCACTCGTCGTTGAAGATCTTGCTGAGGTAGCCGCGGCCGCTGTCCGGCAGCAGGACGACCACGACATCGTCGGGGCCGAGCCGCTCGGCCACGCGCAGCGCGGCGACCACCGCCATGCCGCACGAGCCGCCGACGAGCAGCCCCTCCTCCTTGGCGAGGCGGCGCGTCATCTGGAAGGAGTCCTTGTCGGAGACGGCGACGATCTCGTCGGTCACCGTCCGGTCGTACGCACTCGGCCAGAAGTCCTCGCCGACACCCTCGACGAGGTACGGCCGGCCGGAGCCGCCGGAGTACACGGAGCCCTCCGGATCCGCGCCGATGACCATGACCTTCCCGTCGCTGACCTCCTTGAGGTAGCGGCCGGTCCCGGAAATGGTGCCGCCGGTGCCCACGCCCGCGACGAAGTGGGTGATCCGCCCGTCCGTCTGGTCCCAGAGCTCAGGACCGGTGGTCTCGTAGTGCGAGCGGGGGTTGTTGGGGTTGGAGTACTGGTCGGGCTTCCAGGCGCCCGGAGTCTCCCGCACCAGCCGGTCCGAGACGTTGTAGTACGAGTCGGGGTGCTCGGGGTCGACGGCCGTCGGGCAGACGACGACCTCGGCGCCGTACGCACGGAGCACATTGATCTTGTCCGTGGATACCTTGTCCGGGCAGACGAAGATGCACTTGTAGCCCTTCTGCTGGGCCACGATGGCAAGTCCGACACCGGTGTTTCCGCTGGTCGGCTCGACGATCGTGCCGCCGGGCTGCAGCGCGCCGCTCTGCTCGGCCGCCTCGATCATGCGCAGGGCGATCCGGTCCTTCACCGAGCCGCCGGGGTTGAAGTACTCGACCTTGGCCAGGACGGTCGCCTGGATGCCTGCGGTCACGCTGTTCAGCTTCACCAGCGGGGTATTGCCGACAAGACTGATCATCGAGTGGTGGATGCGCACAATGTTTCTCCGGGATCTCCGTAGTGGTGCGGCCAGCGTAAGCCGACGAGCACGGGATTGGGCGACGGTAGCTACGGGGCAGTTAGCTGATGACTGCCGTTGGCTGACGTACGGCCACGAGGTGGCTACGAGGAGGTGGCTCGGACCGTGTCGAGGGCGAGGGTGGCACGACGCATCGCCGCAGGTGCGGCCTACGGCGGCGGCAGCATCGGGCTGCTCGGGGCGGCGGCCGTAGGGGTGGTGCTGGCCGAGGTGCAGCTGGCGAAGCGTTCGGTGGGCGGGGGCAAGGCCCCGGTCCCGCCGCACGGGGACGGCATGTACGGGCTGGCTTTCGGGCGCACCGATCCGCTGTTCCTGGTGGTACTCGGCGACTCGACGGCGGCGGGGCAGGGCGTGCGCCGGGCCGGTCAGACGCCGGGGGCGCTGCTCGCGTCGGGCCTGGCGGCGGTGGCGGAGCGGCCGGTGGAGGTGCTCAATATCGCGCTTCCGGGCGCGATGTCGGACGATCTGGAGCGCCAGGTCACGCTGCTGCTGGCGGACCGGACCCGTACGCCCGACGTCTGCGTGATCATGATTGGCGCAAATGACGTCACGCACCGGATGCCACCCACGCGGTCTGTCCGGTATCTGTCCTCCGCGGTGCGCAGGCTGCGTACGGCGGGCGCGGAGGTGGTGGTCGGCACATGCCCTGATCTGGGCACGATCGAGCCGGTGTACCAGCCGCTGCGCTGGCTGGCCCGCCGGGTCTCGCGGCAGCTGGCCGCGGCCCAGACGATCGTGGTGGTGGAGCAGGGCGGCCGTACGGTCTCGCTGGGCGATCTGCTGGGTCCGGAGTTCGCGGCGAATCCGCGCGAGATGTTCGGCGCGGACAACTACCACCCGTCGGCGGAGGGGTACGCGACGGCGGCGATGGCGATGCTGCCGACGCTCTGCGCGGTGCTGGGGCTGTGGCCGGAGTCGGACCACCCGGAGGCGGACCGCAACGAAGGCGTGCTGCCCGTGGCCAGGGCGGCGGCGACCGCGGCGGCGGAGGCGGGCACGGAGGTCACGGCCGCGAGGGCGCCCTGGGCACTGCTCAAGCACCGCAGGCGCCGGCGCCTTCCGGCACCTTCGCCGACGACGGAGCCGGCAGCGTCGGAGGCGCACCAGGCGTGCACGGGCACGGGAACGTCCGGTGGCACACCGGGCGCAACCGGTCACAACCGGGCACGGGAACGTCCGGACTGAGCGGACGCTTAGAAAAGAGGCCCGCATCACACGGCTCGCACGGTGACCTAAGCGATACGTACGGGTAACTTCCCAGTCAGTCCTGCGTACTCTCGCCCTCCTGGAGCCGTGATGCCCGAAGCCGTGATCGTCTCTGCTGCCCGCTCCCCCATCGGCCGGGCCTTCAAGGGCTCCCTGAAGGATCTGCGCGCCGACGATCTGACCGCCACGATCATCCAGACCGCGCTCGCCAAGGTCCCCGAGCTCGACCCCAAGGACATCGACGACCTGATGCTCGGCTGCGGCCTGCCCGGCGGTGAGCAGGGCCACAACCTCGGCCGGATCATCGCCGTGCAGATGGGGATGGACCACCTCCCCGGCTGCACCGTCACCCGCTACTGTTCCTCCTCGCTCCAGACCTCCCGCATGGCGCTGCACGCCATCAAGGCCGGCGAGGGCGATGTCTTCATCTCGGCCGGTGTCGAGATGGTGTCCCGCTTCGTGAAGGGCAACTCCGACAGCCTGCCGGACACACACAACCCGCTCTTCGCCGAGGCCGAGGCCCGCACCGCCGCCGTCGCCGAGAACGGCGCCGCCGACTGGCACGACCCGCGCGAGGACGGCCTGGTCCCGGACGCGTACATCGCCATGGGCCAGACCGCCGAGAACCTGGCGCGCCTCAAGGGCGTCACCCGCCAGGACATGGACGAGTTCGGCGTACGGTCCCAGAACCTCGCCGAGGAAGCCCTCAAGAACGGCTTCTGGGAGCGCGAGATCACCCCGGTCACGACCCCGGACGGCACGGTCGTCTCCAAGGACGACGGCCCGCGTGCGGGCGTCACCCTGGAGGGCGTGCAGGGCCTGAAGCCGGTCTTCCGCCCCGACGGCTTCGTCACCGCCGCCAACTGCTGCCCGCTCAACGACGGCGCCGCCGCGCTCGTGATCATGAGCGACACCAAGGCGCGCGAGCTCGGCCTGACCCCGCTGGCCCGGATCGTCTCCACCGGCGTTTCCGGCCTCTCCCCCGAGATCATGGGCTACGGCCCGGTCGAGGCCTCCAAGCAGGCGCTCAAGCGCGCCGGCCTGACCATCGACGACATCGACCTGGCCGAGATCAACGAAGCCTTCGCGGCCCAGGTCATCCCGTCCTACCGGGACCTCGGCCTGGACGTGGACAAGGTCAATGTCAACGGTGGCGCCATCGCCGTCGGCCACCCCTTCGGTATGACGGGTGCGCGGATCACCGGCACGCTCATCAACAGCCTGCAGTTCCACGACAAGCAGTTCGGTCTGGAGACCATGTGCGTGGGCGGCGGTCAGGGCATGGCGATGGTCATCGAGCGCCTGAGCTGACGCACTTCTCGGGCCCTTCGGAGCTCAAGTCGTGACTGAATCTCCCCCAGGATGTGACCTATGCCCTGGGGGAGAGCCATTTCCCCAGGTCAGAGTGGTTTTCCTGCTAAACACCGGGGCCAAACTTCTGTCCAATTCGTGACGTAATGCACTGACAGGACGAGCGGGTTCACCGCAAGCTGATGTAGGAAGTCGGGGGGATCGATGAAACAGGGAGTACGTCAGTGAGCGCCATGCCTCTTGCCCTGCTGCTGACCGCGGCCACCGCCACGGCCGTGGGCGCCGCTGCCCTGCACGCCGCCTACCGTCTGCGCAAGCAGGTCACCGCCCTGCGCAACGAGCTGGCCAGGACGCACGGCACCGGCCGCCTCGCGGTCGTACCGCAGGCCCGCGCCACCCCCGCCGCCGAGATACGCGCCGCCGTCGCGGAGGCGCTCGCCGAGGAGCGGGAGCGCGAGCTGGCCGAGGCGCGCGCCTTCTGGGCCGCGCAGGAGACCCGCGACGCGGCGGACGCCCCCTCGCTGCTCGGTGGCCTGGCCGCCCCCGGCGAGGAGCTCCCGTTCTACGTCCCGCGCCAGTCCGATTTCGTGGGTCTGGAGGCGATGGACTTCGACGCGGTCGAGGCCTTCGACGACATGGCGGACCTGCCCGAGGTGACGGAGTTCGCCGAGGACTCCCCCGAGCTGGCCGCCGCCCGCCGCCGCCATCCCTCGCACCCCGACTTCGTGCCGGTCCAGACCCCCGTGGTCACCGACCACGAGCGCACCGTGGCCCGCCTCGAGCAGCTCGCGGAGACGGGTACGGAGCTCACGGACGTACGCCCCGGCCCGCTCGGCACACTCGATGTCTATGCCTTCGCCGACGGCACGACGCTCTGTCTGACCCCCGGCCACCGGGAGACGGCGGAGCGGCTCGCCGAGGCGCTGCGCGCGGGGGACAGCCCGGTGCTGCTGGGCGGCTCCGGTGTCTCCGGCGCGTACGCCCTGACCTTCGCGTGCGGCGAGGAGAGCGTGTACATCCTCGCGGACCGCGTGATCGCGTCGCTCTAGCCCGCCCCACGGGTGCCGGCCCGGCCCCACGGGCTACAGCCCGGCCCCCCTCACGCCAGGCCCGGGCTTACAGCCCCGCCCGGCCCATCGCCGCCCGCACCAGACTCACGGCCTCGTCGACCTCCTCCAGGGATCCGGACGGGGCCGCTCGCAATGCCTCGGCCAAATCCCGCCCGGCCACCATCAGTTGATCCGCAACCGCGAACGGACCCGCGTCGGGCATGATCCGCGGCGCCCTGTCCTGCGCCTCGATCCGCTGGGCCCGCAGCGCCAATTCCCTGGCCAGCGCCAGCCCTTCAGCGGCCGCACCACGCTGCAGCCGGCTCTGCGGCGCGGCCCGCAACCGGTCGGCGAAGCGGTCCACGACGGCCGTGAGCTCAGTGGTATCAAACACGCCGCGACCCTACGCGCCGCCCCCGGCCTGTTGCCAATACGCGAGCGCTCAGGCACGGTGGCGGGAAGGAGCACACGCGCAACGCGTCCGGAGGCGCCGATGTCCCAAGTCTTCTCCGAAGAGACCCATCGAAATCTGCTCTCGCGAATCCCCCATTGCACCGGTCGTGAAATCTCCGACTGGCTCCGCACCGTCGACGAAGGCCCGTCCCTCTTCCGCTTCGAGGAGAAGGTCAGCTGGCTCCGGAGCGAGCACGACCTCGCCTACGGACACGCCAAAGCGATCATCCATGAGTACGACCTGAGGCGGGCAGCGCGCAAACTGCTCTAGCCGCTCCAGGTGTGCCGAAACCGCCGAAGGGCCCACAGGCGGTTGCCTGCGGGCCCTTCGCACGACTACAGCCGACTGCGTCAGTCGTCGCCCTGGAGGATCGACAGCAGTCGCAGCATCTCCAGGTAGATCC
Organism: Streptomyces sp. NPDC060064; assembly: GCF_042736455.1. Classification (NCBI taxonomy): domain Bacteria; kingdom Bacillati; phylum Actinomycetota; class Actinomycetes; order Kitasatosporales; family Streptomycetaceae; genus Streptomyces; species Streptomyces sp. NPDC060064. Next base: position 432,973 of record NZ_JBHWWF010000001.1, on the reverse strand, counting down.
ACACCAGGGTCATGGTGAGGCCGAAGGCCGCCAGCCAGGACTCCTCGCGCGGAGCGCCGTACGTGACCCCGTCCTCGACCTGCTTGAAGTCGAGGGCCAGGAAGCACGCGCCGAGGATGATGCCGATGACACCGAAGAGGATGCCGAGGCCACCGCTGCGGAAGCCGAGGCCGTCACCGCCGCCGAACAGGGCGAACAGCAGGTTCACGGCCATGAGCAGCATGAAGCCCATGGCAGCTGCCATCACGAAGCCGTAGAAGCGGCGGTTGACCCGGATCAGCCGGGTCTTGTACGCGATGAGCACACCGACGAAGACACACATGGTGCCCATGACGGCCTGCACCACCGTGCCCGGGCCGATGTAGGTGCTGACGGCGCTGGAGATCACTCCGAGGAAGACACCCTCGAAGGCCGCGTACGCCAGGATGAGCGCCGGGACCGGCTTGCGCTTGAACGCCTGGATGAGCGAAAGGACCATGGCCACCAGGGCCGCGCCGATCGCGATGCCGTACGACTTGCCGATATTGGCTTCGTCGACCGGCAGCGCGACCCAGGCGAGCACCGCGGTGAGGACGACCGTGCCGAGCGTCATGGCGGTACGCGCCACGACGTCGTCGATGGTCATCACATTGGCGCGGGCAGGAGCCTGCGGGCCGGCGCCGTACTGCGCGTCCGCCGGTGCGTAAGGGTTGGTCGCGTACGGGTTGCCCGCGCCCTGGGCGTAGGGGTTGGTTCCTACGGCGGGGCCCCCGGCCTGCGGCTGCTGCGCGTTGAAACCCGCGTAGCCGTTGTCGCGGCTGAACCCCCGTCGCGAGAAGACCGGGTTACTGCTCCTCATTTCACTCCTCCATGGCCACCCTGCGCGGCCTTGACGACAAGAGTAATGCGAAGGCAAAAGCAACACTCTAGTGCTCGGGGAGGATCTTTCCAGGATCGTGACCGGACCCGCATCCAGGACGGCGCCCCGGCGGGGCGGTCAGCTGCAGGTGGAAGGGGCGATGAAGTGCCCGGAGCCGGACTTGAACCGGCACGCCCCCGAGGGGCAGCGAGGTTTAAGCTCGCCGTGTCTGCATTCCACCATCCGGGCAAGGCGTGCGGTCCGCTTCGGCCCCTGAGCCTATCCGGGTGGATCTACCGGTCTGCGGGCCCTGTGGCCCGATGTTGTCTTATTTTATTGGCTTCTGAGGGTGCGTCAGTGCAGGTAAGGGGGCATTCGTACCCGCACCGCACGGCCGCCGGCCGCCCTCACGCCATCACGGGAATGACGGAAAGTCGCCTCCTCGCGTCTCAGGGACGCCGTCATACCAAAGGAGGAGGAACGGGCCGTGCGGTCCGACCCAAGTGGGCCCTGGGAACGGGCATCCGGACGGACGATCCGCGGCCGGGCGGCGGACAGGATGGGGTGGTCCCCTCAACCACCTCGACAGGAGCCTCCCTCGTGACCACCACCCCCATCGCTCACCGCGCCACCGCAGTGGCCGCCCGCGCCACGGAACTGTCCAAGGTGTACGGACAGGGCGAGACCCAGGTGGTCGCGCTGGACCGGGTCACCGTGGACTTCCGGCAGGCGGAGTTCACCGCGATCATGGGGCCGTCCGGCTCCGGCAAGTCCACGCTGATGCACTGCGTGGCCGGCCTGGACAGCTTCAGCTCCGGGTCCGTACGGATCGGTGAGACCGAGCTCGGGTCGCTCAAGGACAAGCAGCTGACCCAGCTGCGCCGGGACAAGATCGGCTTCATCTTCCAGGCGTTCAACCTGCTGCCGACGCTGACCGGTCTGGAGAACATCACCCTCCCGATGGACATCGCGGGCCGCAAGCCGGACAAGCAGTGGCTGCAGCGAGTCATCGACATGGTGGGCCTGCAGGACCGGCTCAGCCACCGCCCCACCGAGCTCTCGGGCGGCCAGCAGCAGCGCGTCGCCGTCGCCCGCGCCCTGGCCTCCCAGCCGGAGATCATCTTCGGTGACGAGCCGACCGGAAACCTGGACTCGCGCTCCGGCGCGGAGGTGCTGGGCTTCCTGCGCAACTCCGTACGCGAGATGGGGCAGACCGTCGTCATGGTCACGCACGACCCGGTGGCCGCCTCCTACGCCGACCGGGTGATCTTCCTGGCCGACGGCCGGATCGTCGACGAGATGCTGCACCCCACCGCGGACGGCGTCCTCGACCGGATGAAGGAGTTCGACGCCAGGGGCCGGACCAGCTGAACGACCGCTGACCCGTAGACCTCCGGCTCTCACACCAGGACTGACTCAGACATGTTCCGTACCGCCCTGCGCAATGTGCTTGCGCACAAGGCCAGACTGCTGATGACCGTACTCGCCGTAATGCTCGGCGTGGCCTTCGTCTCCGGCACCCTGGTCTTCACCGACACCCTCGGCAACGCCTACCGCAAGCAGTCGGCCAAGAGCTACGACGACGTCGCGGTCGCCGTCACCACGTACGCCGGCCAGACCGACGGCAAGAAGAACGCCGGGATCGACACCAAGACCCTGGAGAGGATCCGGGGTCTGGACGGGGTCGCCGGCGCCACCGGGCGGGTCTCCGGCTTCGCCGGCGTCGCCGACCAGGACGGCAAGCTGATCGGCAACGGCTGGTCCAACACCGGTGCGAACTTCGCCCCCGGCAAGGACGGCAAGGACGCCCAGTACACCTTCACCGACGGCTCGGGCCCGGTGAAGGACAGTCAGATCGCTCTCGACCAGGACTCCGCCACCAAGGGCAAGTACGAGGTCGGGGACATCGTGCGGGTCGCGACCAACGGCCCGGTGAAGGAGTACACCCTCTCGGGTGTCTTCACCACCGAGGACGGCGCCGTCAACGCAGGCGGCAGCCTGGTTCTCTTCGACACCCCGGTCGCGCAGAAGCTGTATCTGCAGCCCGGCTACTTCAAGGACGTCACCGTCACCGCAGCGGCCGGAGCCTCCGACCAGAAGATCCTGGACACGGTCAAGCCGCTGCTGCCCAAGGACGCCGAGGCGCAGACCGGCAAGCAGCTCGCCGACGACCAGGCCCGGGAGATCGAGGAAGGCCTCAGCAACCTCAACACGACGCTGCTCGCCTTCGCGGCCATCGCGCTCTTCGTCGGCGTCTTCCTGATCGCCAACACCTTCACCATGCTGGTCGCCCAGCGCACCAGGGAGCTGGCGCTGATGCGCGCCGTCGGCGCCTCGCGCCGCCAGGTCAAGCGCTCGGTGATGCTCGAGGCGCTGGTCGTCGGCGCACTCGCCTCCGTGATCGGCTTCGTCCTCGGCATCGGGCTGGCGACCGGGCTGCGTTCCGCGATGACCTCCTTCGGTGCGAAGGTGCCGGCGGGTCCGCTGATCATCTCGCCCACCGCGATCGCTTCCGCCCTCGCGGTCGGTGTGCTGGTCACCGTGCTCGCCGCGTGGCTGCCCGCCCGCCGGGCCGCGAAGATCCCGCCGGTGGCGGCGATGAGCAGCGTGCACGCGGTGGCGACCACCAAGTCGCTGGTCGTACGGAACTCCATCGGCGGTCTGATCACGCTGCTCGGCGCGGCCGGGATCCTCGGCGGCGCGGCGGTCGGCAAGGACGGCCGGATGCTCATCGCGGGCGGCGCGTTCCTGACGATGATCGGCATCATCGTGCTGATTCCGCTGCTGTCCCGTCCCGTGATCGCGCTGGCGCGTCCGCTGCTGCACCGGGTGTTCGGAGTGTCCGGCAAGCTGGCCGGCCAGAACGCGGTCCGCAATCCGCGCCGTACCGGAGCCACCGCCTCGGCGCTGGCCATCGGTCTGACTCTGGTCACCGGCCTCTCGGTGCTCGGCGTCACGATGGGCCGTGCCGTGGACAAGATCACCACGGACAACATCAGGGCCGACTACATGGTGACGATGGCCGGCGGCGGTGCGCTGGACAAGTCGGCGCTGACCGCGCTGGAGAAGGCCAAGGGTGTCAGCGCGGTCTCCCCGCAGCAGGCCACCTCGCTGGAGATCAAGGGCGAATGGCACTCGGTCTCCGCGGTCACTCCCGGGGACGTGGAGAAGGTCTTCGACCTCAAGACGGTCTCCGGCTCCCTGGCCACCCTCGGCAAGGGCCAGATCGCGGTCGCCGAGAAGACCGCCAAGTCCAACGGCTGGAAGCCCGGTGACTCGCTGTCGGTGAAGTTCGGCGACGACCATGACGGCGGCAAGGCCGAGACGAAGAACCTGACGGTCGGCGCGGTCTACACAGACAACGAGTTCCTCTCGCCGGTGCTGGTGTCCACGGACATCGTCGCTCCGTACGAGGCGAAGCCGTACATCCCCGAGATCTGGGTGAAGATGGACGGCGGCCCGACCAAGGCCAACGAGCAGGCGCTGGTGGACGCGCTGGGTAACAGCCCGGCGATGAGCGTCATGGACCAGCAGGACATCCGGAACAAGTTCGGCGGCATGATCAACACCCTGCTGAACATCATGTACGGACTGCTGGCGATGGCCCTGATCATCGCGGTCCTCGGCGTCATCAACACCCTCGCGATGTCCGTCTTCGAGCGTCAGCAGGAGATCGGCATGCTGCGGGCGATCGGCCTGGACCGCCGCAAGGTCAAGCGCATGATCCGCCTGGAGGCGGTGGTGATCTCGGTCTTCGGCGCGGTGATCGGGGTCGGGCTCGGGTCCTTCCTGGCCTGGGCGATCGGCGAGACGATCAGGAAGCAGATCCCCGGGTACGCGCTGGTCATGCCGTGGGACCGGATCGGGATCTTCCTGCTGCTCGCCGGTGTGGTCGGGGTGCTGGCCGCGCTGTGGCCGGCGCGCAGTGCCGCGAAGCTGAACATGCTGACGGCGATCAAGACCGAGTAGGTCCTGTACGCCGCAAGGGCCCCGCGACCTGTGCAGGTCGCGGGGCCCTTGCGCTTGCGGGGCCCTTGCGCTTGCGCCCGGATCGCCCGGAACCTCAGTCGGCCCCGGGCCGACTCACCCGGCCCGATTCCATTCGCGCGTACGCAGCGGCAGCCCGGAGGTCCCGCTCTCCGGCGACTTCACGGCCAGGATCTGGTTGACCCCGATCCTGTTGTGCTCGAAGGAGAGCGCGCAGGCAGCCATGTAGAGCCGCCAGACACGGGCGCGGCCAGGAGTGCTGAGCCGCACCGCCTTGCGCCAGTTCGCCTCCAGGTTGGCGACCCACTGGCGCAGCGTGAGCGCGTAGTGCTCGCGGATCGACTCGACGTCACGGACCTCGAAGCCGGCTTCCTCGAGCGAGCCGACGGTACGGCCGAGCGGGGCGAGCTCACCGTCCGGGAAGACGTACCGGTCGATGAACTCGTCCACCTGGTAGGCGGATTCGTCCTTCTCGGGACGGCGGGCGATCTGGTGGTTGAGCAGCCGGCCGCCGGGCCTGAGGAGCGAGAAGAGCTGGTCGGCGTACTCGTGGTAGCGGACCTCACCGACGTGTTCGGCCATGCCGATGGAGGAAATGGCGTCGTACGGACCGTCCCTGACGTCCCGGTAGTCCTGAACGCGGATCTCGATCCGGTCGGTGAGACCCTCTTCGGCAATGCGCTTGCGGGCGAAGGCGGCCTGCTCACGGGAGAGGGTGACGCCGATGACCTGGACGCCGTACTCGCGGGCGGCATGGATGGCCATGGCGCCCCAGCCGCAGCCGACGTCGAGGAGCCGGTTCCCCTCCTTCAGGTCGAGCTTGCGGCAGATGAGGTCGAGCTTGTCGCGCTGGGCGTCTTCGAGGCTGCTGTCCTCGTCCTCCCAGTACGCGCACGAGTAGACCATCGACGGCCCGAGCACCAGCGCGTAGAAGTCGTTGCCGACGTCGTAGTGGTGGCTGATGGCCCGCTTGTCGCGGAGCTTGGTGTGCAGCGGCCCCAAGCGCCGCCGGACCTCCTCGGCGGGCGGGGCGGGCGGTGGCAGCATCCCGCCGATCTTCAGCAGCCCGCGGGCGGCGGCGCGCATGCGCGGGTCGCGGACGGGGTGGACGCTGTCCGTGGACTCGTCGCCGCGCTCCCAGAGGAGCCCGGCGAGCAGGCCGAGCGCGGTGTACAGATCGCCGTCGACATCGATCTCCCCGGCCACCCAGGCCCGGACCAGCCCGAGCTCCCCGGGCCGCCACAACAGTCGGCGCAGCGCGCGCCGGTGCCGAATGACGAGAACGGGACCGCCCGGCGGCCCGGCCTCGCTGCCGTCCCAGGCCCGGATGCGGACCGGGAGCGGGTCTCCGAGCAACTCCTCGGCAAGAGTGGTCAGCCGCAGTGCGGCGTCGGCCATGGCGCACACCTCCGTGACGGTGGATCCCAGAAATGCTGCGCACCACGCGCGCTGGGCTGCGCGGTGCACTCCAGGGAACAATCCGACCACCCTGCGCGCTTCCCGACATCACGCAATGCCCGAGCAAAATACCTGCATGCCACACGTACCCGTCCGGGCGACGGGAACGGGCGCGTGCGGCCGCCTCGTTGACGGAAGAAATGTCCCGCGCACGGCCGAAGGGGCCGCCCGCACCACGGATGGCGGGCGACCCCTTCGGGGTAGGACATGCTGTGCTGCTGCGGCTAGGAGGCCTTGGCCTTCTCGGCTTCCGCCTTCTGCTCTTCGGCCTTCTCCGCTGCCGGCTTCGCAGCGGCCGCCGGAGCCGGCTTCGCCGCCTCGTAGAACTCCTCGCGCGGCGACTCCATCGCGCCGAGCGAGACGACCTCACGCTTCAGGAACATCGCCAGCGTCCAGTCCGCGAAGACACGGATCTTGCGGTTCCAGGTCGGCATCGCCATGCCGTGGTAGCCACGGTGCATGTACCAGGCGAGCCGGCCCTTGAGCTTGATCTTCACCTTGCCCATGACGATCATCGCGACGCCCTTGTGCATGCCGAGACCGGCCACCGCACCCTTGTTGGCGTGGCTGTACTCCTTCTGCGGGAAGCCCCGCATACCGGAGATGACGTTGTCGCCGAGGAGCCGCGCCTGACGCAGCGCGTGCTGGGCGTTCGGCGGGCACCAGGCGTTCTCCACGCCGGCCTTGCGGGCCGCGACGTCCGGGACCTGGGCGTTGTCGCCGGCGGCCCAGATGTAGTCGGTGCCCTGGACCTGCAGCGTCGTCGTGGTGTCGACGTGGCCGCGCGGGCCCAGCGGCAGGCCGTAGCGGGCCAGCGCCGGGTTCGGCTTCACACCGGCCGTCCACACGATGGTGCTGGAGTCGACCTCGAGGCCGTTCTTCAGCACCACGTGGCCGTCCACGCAGGAGTCCATCGACGTCGAGAGGTAGATCTCGATGCCGCGGCCCTCGAGGTGCTCCTTGCCGTACTTGCCCAGCTTCGGACCGACCTCGGGAAGGATCTTGTCGGCCGCGTCGACCAGGATGAAGCGCATGTCCTCGCGCTTGACGTTCGTGTAGTACTTGGCCGCGTCGCGCGCCAGGTCCTCCACCTCGCCGATGGTCTCGGCGCCGGCGAAGCCGCCGCCCACGAAGACGAAGGTGAGCGCCTTGCGGCGGACATCCTCATCGGTCGTCGAGTCGGCCTTGTCGAGCTGCTCGAGTACGTGGTTGCGCAGGCCGATGGCCTCTTCGATGCCCTTCATACCGATGCCCTGCTCGGCGAGGCCGGGGATCGGGAAGGTGCGGGAGATCGCGCCGAGCGCGACGACCAGGTAGTCGAAGGGCACCTCGTACGCCTCGCCGACGAGCGGCGAGATCGTGGCGACCTTGCGGTCCTGATCAATGGTGGTGACCCGACCGGTGAGCACCTCGGCCTTGGGCAGGACGCGTCGCAGCGGTACGACGACGTGCCTCGGCGAGATGCTGCCTGCGGCGGCTTCGGGGAGGAAGGGCTGGTACGTCATGTACGAGCGCGGGTCCACGACCGTGACGGTCGCTTCCGCGTAACGCATCTTCTTCAGAATGCGTCGAGCTGCGTACAGGCCTACGTACCCACCGCCTACAACGAGGATCCTGGGACGCTCCGTGGTGCTCATGCCATCGAGTATCCACCCCCCTCGGAGGGGGTGCTCGTGAGCCCCTTCACAAGCTCCTGACCCACCTCTGCTACACTGCGCCGCCCACGTGACCGAGGTCATGGCGGCGGAGGGGAACCACGGTGTAAAGGCAAACGCTGTTCGCCCCCCGTGAGCTGGTCCCTAAGGGGCCGCCCGGCGGTGGACCACTGCCCTGATCAACGCTCCCGCAACATGCCTGGATCCGTCCGGAATGCACGCACCCGGGACCGACGGGTGGGCCGCGGGGGGCTTTCGACCCCCCGCAGCGCCCAACAAGGACGTTTTCCTTGTGAAGAACTTCACGAAGTTCGTCGCGCCGCAGTCGCGAGACCGGTCTCTAGGCGATGGACCAGGCGATCCCGTCGAGGATGTCGTGCTCGCTGACGACCACTTCGCGCGCGCCGATCCGCTCCATGATCTCCCTCAGCACCAGCGCCCCGGCGCCGATGACATCCACGCGCCCCGGGTGCATGACCCGGTACGCGGCGCGCTGCTCGTGCGTGGACTCCAGCAGCGTGTCGCTGATCCTCACCACCTGCTCGTAAGGGATCCGGGCGTGGTGGATCTTCGTCGAGTCGTATGCGTCGAGGCCGAGCGCGATCCCCGCGACCGTCGTCACCGATCCGGCGAGACCGACCAGGGTGCGCGCCTCCCGCAGCGGGACGGTCTCCTCCGCCAGGTCGAGCGCGGCCCGGATGTCCGCGCGGATCGCGGCGATCTCGTCGGCCGCCGGCGGATCGTTGCGGATGTGGCGCTCCGTGAGCCGTACGCAGCCGATGTCGACGGACCGCGCGGCCAGCACGTGCTCCTCGCCGACGACGAACTCGGTCGAGCCGCCGCCGATGTCCACGACCAGGCGCTCCTCGTGACCCGGCAGGCCCCCGGTGGCGCCGGTGAAGGAGAACTCCGCCTCCTGCTCGCCGGTGATCACCTCGGGCTCGACGCCGAGGATGTCGAGGACGCCGCGGACGAACTCGTCGCGGTTCTCGGCATCGCGCGAGGCGGAGGTGGCCACGAAGCGGAGCTTCTCGGCACCGTGCTTCTTGATGACGGCGGCGTACTCGCGGCAGGCCGCGAAGGTCCGCTCCAGCGCCTCGGGCGCGAGCCGTCCGGTGCGGTCCACGTCCTGACCCAGCCGGACGATGATCATCCGCCGGTCGAGGTCGACCAGCTCGCCGGTCTCGGGGTCCGCGTCGGCGACGAGGAGGCGGATGGAGTTCGTACCGCAGTCGACGGCGGCGACCCGGGTCACTCCTTGTCCCCTTCTTCACGAGCCGCGGCTTCTTCACGGGGCGCGACCGCTTCACCGGGCGCGACCGCTTCACACGGCGCGACACAGGGGCCCTTGCGCCACCACTCGGGGAGCATGGCGATCGCCTCGTCGCCCAGCGGGTTCACCCCGGGCCCGGCCGCGAGCGAGTGGCCGACCAGGACGTGCAGGCACTTCACCCGGTCGGGCATGCCGCCGGCGCTGGGGAAGCCCTCCAGCACCTCGATCGCGTCACGGCGCGCGATGTAGTCCTCGTGGGCGGCGCGGTACGCGGCGGCCAGCTCCGGGTCGGTCGCCAGGCGCTCGGTCATCTCCTTCATGACGCCGTTCGCCTCGAGCGTGCCGATCGCCGACGCGGCCCGCGGGCAGGTCAGGTAGTACAGCGTCGGGAACGGGGTGCCGTCGGGGAGTCGCGGAGCGGTCTCGACAACATCCGGCTGTCCGCACGGGCAGCGGTGCGCGATCGCGCGCAGGCCGCGCGGCGGGCGGCCGAGCTGCTCCTTGAACGCGGCGATGTCCGCGTCGGTCGGCGGAGTGGGGTCGGTGGTGGGAGGGGGCGTTTCCATGCCTGCCTTGGTTCTACTTGGCTGCTACTTGCGGTCGGCGTTGTCGACGCCGTCCCAGACGTTCGAGTACCAGGGACGGTCCGCCGCGCCTTCGTCGGTACGGCGGTGCTCTGCGGCCTCGGGGTCGATCACCGTGTACCCAGTCTCTCCCGGAAGCACGAAGTGCAGGTGCTCGCGGGCCAGCCGCTCGATGTACCTGTCGTCCTGGAGGCGCGCCTTCTCGTCCCTGAGCCGCTCGACCTGCTGCTCGGCGTCGTCCATCCTGCGCCGCTGCTCGGCGATGTCGGCGCGCTGGGAGACGTACTGACGCATCGGGTACGCGAGCGCGACGACCAGCGAGCAGATCACCAGGGTCAGAAACGCCGCCCGGCCGGTGAGCCGGGAGCGGCGGTCCTGCCGGCGGCTCTGGGAACGGTAGACGCGGGCCGCGGTCTGCTCGCCGAGCAGCCGCAGCCTGGTCGCGGTGGAGAACCGGTCCTGGTCCCCTTTGCGTGCCATGGTCTCGCCTCCCCACTACGCGCGTACGTCCCCGGACACGGTACGGGACCGTGACCGGGGACGCTTCGCTTCGCTACGCCTTTGCCACCCATTCACTTCTCTGGATGCACAGCGCGAATGACAGGGCGTCAGCCGATGATCAGCCCTTGAAGCGCGGGAAGGCGGAGCGGCCCGCGTACACCGCGGCGTCGTCGAGGATCTCCTCGATACGCAGCAGCTGGTTGTACTTGGCGACGCGCTCGGAGCGGGCCGGGGCGCCGGTCTTGATCTGGCCGCAGTTGGTGGCGACGGCCAGGTCGGCGATGGTGACGTCCTCGGTCTCGCCGGAGCGGTGGGACATCATGCACTTGAAGCCGCTGCGCTGGGCGAGCTCCACGGCGTCCAGGGTCTCGGTCAGCGAACCGATCTGGTTCACCTTGACGAGCAGGGCGTTCGCGGCGCCGTCCTCGATGCCGCGGGCCAGGCGCTCCGGGTTGGTGACGAACAGGTCGTCGCCGACGATCTGGACCTTGGTGCCCAGCTTGTCGGTGAGGACCTTCCAGCCGGCCCAGTCGTCCTCGAAGAGCGGGTCCTCGATGGAGACGAGCGGGTAGGCCGCCACGAGCTCCTCGTAGTACTCGGTCATCTCGGCGGCCGAGCGGGACTTGCCCTCGAACTCGTACAGGCCGTCCTTGTAGAACTCGGACGCGGCGACGTCGAGCGCCAGCGCGATGTCCTTGCCCGGGGCGTAACCGGCCTGCTTGATGGCCTCGAGGATGAGGTCCAGGGCGGCGCGGTTGGAATCCAGGTTCGGCGCGAAGCCGCCCTCGTCGCCGAGGCCGGTGGAGAGGCCCTTGGTCTTCAGGACGGACTTGAGGGTGTGGTAGACCTCGGCGCCCCAGCGCAGGGCCTCGGAGAAGGACTCGGCGCCGATCGGCGCGATCATGAACTCCTGGATGTCCACGTTGGAGTCGGCGTGCGAGCCGCCGTTCAGGATGTTCATCATCGGAACGGGCAGCAGGTGCGCGTTCGGGCCGCCGAGGTAGCGGAAGAGCGGCAGGTCGGAGGCCTCGGAGGCGGCGTGCGCGACGGCGAGGGAGACGCCGAGGATGGCGTTGGCGCCGAGGGAGGACTTGTCCGGAGTGGCGTCCAGGTCGAACATCGCCTGGTCGATCAGGCGCTGCTCGGTGGCGTCGTAGCCGACGAGCTCCGGGCCGATCTGCTCGATGACGGCGAGGACGGCCTTCTCGACGCCCTTGCCCTGGTAGCGGTTCTGGTCACCGTCGCGGAGCTCAAGAGCCTCGAACGCACCGGTGGAGGCGCCGGACGGAACAGCAGCACGGCCCGTGCTGCCGTCGTCGAGGCCAACCTCGACCTCGACCGTGGGGTTGCCTCGGGAGTCCAGGATTTCCCGGGCTACGACGACGTCGATGGACGGCACGAGCATCTCCTTCTGGGATGTGACGCGAGAAGTGCAGGGTCTCTTGGCCTTGCGACATGAGCCTAACCGGCTCCACGGCATCGGCCAGCCGTTGCCCGCCCGCTGGGACGAAAAACGCCCCGAAGACTCGCGGCGCAGGACAAACAGCACGTGAACTACCTGCGGGTAACGCCACGAGGGCCCGGCAAGGACCGGGACGGGTACCGACCGGAACAGACAGAGCCCCGGCCCAGCGCGTACGGGGGGGAGACGCGCCGGACCGGGGGGTCTGGGACCCGGGGTCAGCTCAGGTGGAGCCGCACCGGGGGTCTGGGACCCGGGAGGTCAGCTCAGGTGGAGCTGCTGGCCCGGGAAGATCACATCGGAGTCCTTGACGATGTCCTTGTTGAGGTCGAACAGCTTCTGCCAGCCGCCCTTGACCTTCTTGGCCTCGGCGATCGTGCCGAGAGTGTCGCCGGCCTTGACCTTGTACTCGCCGTCGCCCTTCTTGAAGCCCTTGGCTGCGGGCGCGGACTTCGCCGGGGCGGCGGGGCGCTCGGAGCGCGTCGTGGGGGCATCGGCGCGCTTCGGGGCGGGCTTCGGGGCGGGCTGCGCCTGCTGCGTGGTGCCGGAGCCACCGTTGTAGGCGGCGTTGGAGAGGCCGACGCCGCAGTTCGGCCAGGCACCCTTGCCCTGGCCGGCCAGGACCTTCTCGGCGATGGCTATCTGCTGGGACTTGGAGGCCTGGTCGGCGGAGGAGGCGTACGCCGTGCCGCCGTACGCGGCCCAGGTGGAGGCCGAGAACTGCAGGCCGCCGTAGAAGCCGTTGCCGGTGTTGATGGACCAGTTGCCACCGGCCTCGCACTGGGCGACCTTGTCCCACTCGGAGGCGGTCGCGGCGGAGGCGGAGGTGGCGCCCATCAGCGGGGCGGCGACGACGGCACCGGTGACACCGGCGAGCGCGGCGATGCGGGTGGCCTTGGACGGGCGGCGGTGCTTGTTCTTGCTGGAAAACAGCATGGAACGTCTCCTCACCGACGCCTACGAGGTGAGCTGTCGGGTTCGGGCCAAGTGAGTTGCCCGGCCGCGCATGCTGCGCGCGGCTTCACCCCAAGCCGGCCCGTCGGCCGTTGCGTACTGCTCTCAACGGCCGGGCCCGGCGCTTACCTTGGGTCCCCCGCTCCTGCCTTCGGCGCTCTGTGCGAACGACTACTCCCCCCGACCGGCGGCAGGATTCGGCGTGACGGTCAGTGGTGCCCGCGGTGGCGAGCGGTTCAGACCGTAGACACAGCTCTCCCCGATGTCCAAAGACGAACATCGGGGAGGAATCGCCCATTTCACTACTCAGGGAACTCTCGTTTCCGCAGGTGAGAAGCGGAACAACCGGACCCGAGGGGCGAGATATGCCAGTTGGGACAAAGAGACCCATGTCTCAGTTGAACAAACTCGGACATACGCCAGCGAACTGCCGCTACTTCACGTCCAGATCGAGGCTCTGGCCAGGGAGGATGAGATCCGGATCGGCGCCGACCGTCTCGCGGTTCGCGTCGTAGATCGCGGACCAGCCACCGGGCAGCTTCTGCTCGTCGGCGATGGCCCACAGACTGTCGCCGGGACGGACGGTGTACTCGCCGGGCAGGGCGTCCGCTTTGTCGGTGTTGCCGGTCTTGTCGACCTCGTCACGTGTCGCACCGTCACCTCGCGAGGCATGGCGGGCATCTTCGCGCGGATTGTCCGTATTGCCCGGCTCGGTCTCCTCCGGGGCGCCACGGTGCTTGCCGGTGCCGCTGTCGGCGCCGGCGTCCTGCCCGGCACCCGGGTTCGTCGACTCGGACGGCCGGGTCGACGCCTTGGGGCTCGCCGGCGCGGAGGAGTCCACGGACGGCTCGGCGGAGGGCTCCGCGGGTCCGGAGGTCCCGGCGGAGGGCTCCGCGGACGCGGCCGGCGGTGCGGGGGTGCTCTGCCCCGGCGACGGCATGGCGCCCGGGTCGACGCCGGTCGCGGCGCCGTCGTTCGTCAGCCCCGACAGCAGCGAACAGCTGGCCCACGCCTGGGGACCCTGCGCGTCGAGGACCTTCTCCGCGACCGCGATCTGCTGGGAGCGGCTCGCGAGGTCGGCGGTGGGCGCGTACGCCGTACCGCCGAAGTCCTGCCAGGTCTGCTGCGAGAGCTGCAGACCGCCGTAGAACCCGTTGCCGAGGTCGGCGCTCCACATGCCGCCGCTCTCGCACTCCGCGACGCGGTCCCATGTGGAGGCGTCGGCGGCGGAGGCCGATCCGGCGCCGAGCAGCGGGATGGCGATGGCCGATCCAGTCACCCCTGCCGCGACGACGATGGCCGGAGCCTGGCGGGGTCGGCGGTGTCGTCCGTTCCCGGAGCGCATGCGGTTGCCTTTCGCGTGACTACAGACGTGACTACAGCCATGTCTTGCGGATCTGACCACAGGCCTGACCACAGATGTGACTGGTGGGACGACGGTGAAGGTAGCGGCATTCGAACGTTGGTCACAAGTCGATGCAGCGGAGATCACGTGAAAGTCACAGTCTTGACGCTTCGTCAGATTTGTCGAGGTGTGAACTCAACGGGCAGAGTGCGCAATCCGCGCATAATGAGCCCCCCGCGCCATCGCAAATCGGCCGGATCTCCCGCAAGCCGCAAGTCGGGCATCCTGCGGAGCAACGTCGCCAGCGCCGTCTGCCCCTCCAGCCGGGCGAGCGGCGCACCGAGGCAGTAGTGGATGCCGTGCCCGTACCCGAGATGCTGGTTGTCGCGCCGGGAGAGGTCGAGAATGTCCGGGTCCGTGAACCGCTCCGGATCCCGGTCGGCCGCGGCGAGTACGACGAGTACGGGATCGCCGGCGGCGATGTCCTGTCCGCCGAGGCTGAGCGGCTGCGTGGCGAACCGCCAGGTCGCGAGCTCCACCGGCCCGTCGTACCGCAGCAGTTCCTCGACACCTGTCGCGAGCAGCTCGCTCTCCCCGGCCGCGAGCGAGGCCTGGAGCCGCTCCCGCTGCCCCGGGTTGCGCAGCAGCGCGTAGACGCCGTTGCCGATGAGATTGACCGTCGTCTCGAAGCCCGCGAAGAGAAGAATGAAGGCCATCGCGGCGGCCTCGTTCTCGGTGAGGTGCTCGCCGTGGTCACTGGCGCGAATGAGCCCCGAGATGAGGTCGTCGCCCGGATCTTCCCTTTTACGGTGGATGAGTTCGGCGAGATAGCCACGCATCTTCTTCACAGAACGAGCCACACCGCCGCGCGGCCCGCCGCCGTGCCGGATCATCATGCCCGCCCAGTCGCGGAAGTCGTCCTGGTCCTCGCGCGGGACTCCGAGCATGTCGCAGATGGCGTAGATGGGGAGCGGGAACGCGAACTCATGAATGAGGTCCGCCTCCCCCTTCTCCCCGCTGTGCTGATTCTCGAAGATGGTGTCAATGAGACGGTCCGTCAACTCCTGCACCCGCGGCGCGAATTCGGCGACCCGGCGCGGAGTGAACGCCTTCGACACCAGCCGCCGCAACCGGGTGTGGTCAGGTGGGTCGATGTTCAGCAGATGCGTCATCAGCTCGGCCTTGCGCTCGCCCGGGATCCCCGTCTTCCCCTTGGCGTGCGCGGGCTCGGCGTGGTGCACCGGGTTCTTGGACAGCCGCTGGTCGGCGAGCGCCTGCTTGGCGTCGGCGTACCGGGTCACCAGCCATGCCTCGACCCCGCTGGGGAGCCGGGTGCGGTGCACGGGGGCGTGCTCGCGCAGCCAGGCGTAGGCGGGGTAGGGGTCGGTGGCGAACTCCCAGGTGAAGAGTTCGGGGGCAGGTGTGTTGCTCACGCCCCGACGTTATCCGGCTTCCCGTCGAGGGCCTTCCTGGCACCGGGGCACCGAAAGGTACTAACCGGCGTGGCCCTCCGCCGCGCGGATCGCATCCCGGTAGGCCCGGGCAGCGGCGCGCAGTGCGGCCTCCGGATCCGTGCCCGCCTCCTCGGCACGAGCAGCGAGGGCGAGCAGTTCGTACCCGATGCCCTCGCCGGCGGGCAGCGGCACGGTAAGTCCCGCGGTACGGACCCGGGAGGCGAGCTTCGCTGCGAGCGCGAGGCCGGGCTGGCCCAGCGGCACGCCGTCCGTGACCGAGTCGCGCTGCTTCTCTATGGCCTTCGTGCGGAGCCAGTGCTCCTTCACGTCCTCCGGCGTCTCGGCGCTCTCGTCGCCGAAGACATGCGGATGGCGGTGGATCAGCTTCTCCACGATCGTCCCGGCGACGTCGTCGATGGAGAACGGCTCGTCCTGATCCTCCTCCGCGATGCACGCGTGGAAGACGACCTGGAGGAGTACGTCCCCGAGCTCCTCCCGCAGCTCGTCGCGGTCGCCGTCCTCGATCGCCTCGACGAGTTCGTACGCCTCCTCGATGCCGTACTTGGCGAGGCCCTTGTGGGTCTGCTGCGAGGACCACGGGCACTCGAGCCTGATCCGGTCCATGACCTGGACGAGGTCGATGAGACGGGCGCCGGGCAGGTCGTACGAGCCGGGGAGCAGCTCCAGATCCGGCATCTGCACCCGTCCGGACCCGGCCAGCCCGGCGAGCCCGTCGGTCAGGGCCCGGTCGCCCTCGCCGGACGGGACGACCACGACGGTACGGCCGCCGGCGCAGGCGTCGACGAGCTCCTGTGCGGTGGGCGCGGCGATCTCGACGTCGACACCCGCCTCGCGCAGATACGGCAGCTGCGGATGACCCTCGTCGGCGCACAGCACCCGGTCGGCGGCGTGCAGCGTCTGCCACGCGGGCCAGGACAACAGCCCGGGCGCGACGCGGTGGCTGGCGGTGAGCAGGACGATACGGCCGGAGGCAACGGGTGCTTCTGTGGTCACCCGTCGAACCTACCTCGCACTAAGCACCCGTCTCGACGGGCTGCTCCTCCTTGGTGACCTGGGTGATCCAGGGGGCCTTGTAGCTGCTGAGCTCGAGCTTCTGGTCGTCCCAGGTGCCGTAGCGCGGGTTGACGTCGATGTGCAGCGCCTTGGCGGCGGCGGTGAAGGCCTGGTTGAGCTTCTGCTGGCCCTCGGGGGTGTTCGTCGCACCGAGGGAGGTGGCGAGCTTGTTCACCAGGATGTCGCGGCGTACGACGTCGTCGAGCTGGGCCGGAGCGACGCCGCGCTGCTGCAGATACATGGCGGAGAGCTGCTCCTCGCCACCGGACTGCTGGACCAGGGCGGCCCG
This sequence comes from Streptomyces sp. NPDC060064, assembly GCF_042736455.1. Classification (NCBI taxonomy): domain Bacteria; kingdom Bacillati; phylum Actinomycetota; class Actinomycetes; order Kitasatosporales; family Streptomycetaceae; genus Streptomyces; species Streptomyces sp. NPDC060064. The sequence continues at coordinate 416,099 of NZ_JBHWWF010000001.1, read as the reverse complement.
GCCGTCCTGGACCTCCTTGCGGCTGACCTTGACGCCGGCGTCGTCGGCGGCGCGCTGGACGACCTGGTCGACGATGAGGTCGTAGAGCTTGGCGCGGCTGAGCTGCCCACTGTCCTTGATGAGCTGCGCGGACTGGGGGGAGCGCTGCTGGGCGGCGCGTACGTCCTTCACCTTCGCCTGGACGGTGGACACATCGATCCGCTCGCCACCCACGACGGCGGCGGCCCCTGGGTGCGCGTCACTGCCGCAGGCGGAGAGGAGGGGCGCGGCGGTGAGGAGCGCGGCGGAGACGACGAGCGCGGTGCGACGGCGGCGGTGCAAAGGAGCCTCCCGGCGTGATTGTGCTTCGGTGCACAAGACCCTGCGGTGATCGATGGTAGGCAGTCCCAGGGGTCTGGGCCACTGATTCGCCAAACGATTCGCCTGCGGTTGCGGATGCGCGGAGCGGCCGTCAGCCGGCCGACTGCACGGCGCCCCGTTCCCGTGTCAGGTCTGAGGCACCCGTTCCGGCTCCGGCTCCCGCTCGCGCGGGACCGGATCCGGTCGCAGCATGATCGTCCGGGAGACCACAAAAGTGATCGGGATCGCCGCGCCCGCCGCGATCAGCGGCGCGTAGCGGCTGCCGAAGTGCAGTACGTCCACCAGCAGATAGACGCCGGTCGTGGTGACGACGAAGTTCGCGGCGTTGGTGAGCGGGAAGAGCAGGAACTTCCGCCAGGTCGGGCGGGTCCTGTAGGTGAAGTACGAGGTCAGGAAGAAGGACCCGACCATGCTGAGCGCGAAGGCGATGACATGCGCCGCGACATACGGCAGCCAGGTCAGCAGGGCCAGATACATCCCGTAGTACGTCCCGGTGTTCACCACCCCTACCAGGGCGAATCTGACCATCTGGACCCGGACTGTCATCGTCTTACGAGCTCCCCCGTGCGTGTACGCCGTTCTCCTTCCTGCTGGTGCGGAAGGTCGGCGTCAGTGGCCTTCACCAGGAAGTGCGGTCGCCGCTTCACCTCGTAGTAGATACGGCCGACGTACTCGCCGACCACCCCCAGCATCAGCATCTGTACGCCGGCGAGTGCGGTGACCGCCACCAGAAGGGTGACATACCCGGGGGTGTCCACGCCGTTCACCAGGGCGACACCGACAATCCAGGCGGCATACGCCATGGCGAGTGTGACAAGCAGAAGCCCGAGATAGACGGCGGCCCGCAACGGCTTGTTGTTGAAAGAGAGCAGTCCGTCGAGGCCGTAGTTGAGCAGTTTTCCGAAACTCCATTTGGAGCGGCCCTGCTCACGCAGCGCATTCTCGTACTCGAAGGTCGTGGTGCGGAATCCGACCCAGGCGAAGAGACCCTTGGAGAACCGGTTGTACTCGGTGAGTTCGAGGACCGCGTCCACGGTACGGCGCGACAGCAGCCGGAAATCCCCCACGCCGTCGACGAGTTCCACGTCGACGAGGCGGTTGATCAGCCAGTAGTAGGCGCGGGCGGTGACGGTGCGGGTGACCCGGTCGCCCTTGCGGGTGCGCCGGGCGATGACTTGGTCGAAGCCCTCCTGGTGCAGCTGCAGCATGCGCCGGACCAGCTCCGGCGGGTGCTGGAGGTCGGCATCCATGATGACGACCGCGTCGCCCTCGGCATGCTGGAGGCCGGCGAGCATCGCCGCCTCCTTGCCGAAGTTCCGACTGAAGGAGACATAGCGGGCACGAGGGTCGGCCGCGGCGATCTCCTCGAGGAGAGGGAGCGTACGGTCCTGGCTTCCGTCGTCCACATAGACCAACTCGAATTCCTGCCCGAGCAGGGAGATTTCCGCGGTCACATGTTCATGGAAGCGGCCGATGATCTCCTCTTCGTTGAAGCACGGAACAACTATCGAGATCAGCACGGAAGAACAACATCCCACCCGAATGTCCCGTGCGGATTCCCTACATGACGCGTAGGCGACCATTCCGTGAACTGGGCTTCCCGCGGGATGTTTTCACGATCGGCGCTGGCATATTCGAGGAATCATGTCGACTCTGCAATCCGCGCGCGGCCGCGCCGCCGCCCTCGCCGCACTGATCACCGTGGGGGCCGTGTGCGCCGGTGACGCCGTCGCCCGCAGCTTCCCCTTCGGACCGCACACCCGCAGCGTGAACGACCTCGGCAATCAGTTTGTTCCGTTTCATGCGCATCTGTGGGATCTGCTGCACGGCCGGGCGGACGGCGGACTGCTGCTCAACTGGCAGTCCGGTTACGGAACCAGCTTTCTGCCCGACCTCGGGACCTATCTGACCAGCCCGTTCTCGATGCTGGTCGGGCTCTTCCCGCGGGACGGGATCGATCTCGCCGTCTATGTGGTCACGCTGCTGAAGATGGCGACCGCGGCCGCGGCCATGACCTGGCTGCTGCTGTCGCTGCGCAAGGACACGGGCGGGCGCTGGTGGATGGCGGCGGTGCTCGGCGCCTCGTACGCGCTGTGCGGCTGGTCGGTCGTCGAGGCCTCGTACAACCCGATGTGGATGGACGGCCTCGTCGCCTTCCCGCTGCTGTGCATGGTCGGCGAGTGGGCGCGCACGGCACGCCGGCCGGTGCTCGGCCCGGTGGTCGTCGCGGTGGCGTGGATCGCCAACTTCTACACCGCCTACATGGCGACCATCGGGGCCGCGCTGGTGCTTCTCGTGCGGCTGCTGCTGGAGGAGACGGCGGCAAGCGACCGGATGCGGGCGCTCCTGCGGGCCGCCCGGGCCGTAACTCTCGGCATCGCGCTGGCCGCGCCCGTACTGATCCCCGTCTTCCTCGGCTCCAAGCACGCCTATCCGGGGTGGACGAAGGAGTTCGCGCCGGCCGGCTGGGCCGATGTGTTCGCCCGTACGCTGCCGGCGACGTACAGCTTCTTCACCCCCGCGGTCTTCCTCGGCAGCGGTGCGCTGCTGCTGGCCGCCGCGCTCGCCTTCAACAGCGCGGTGCCGCGCCGTGAGCGCTGGGTGTGGACGGGGCTGGCGGCGGCCGTCGCCGTATCGCTGCAGTGGGGGCCGACACACCTGGTGTGGCATGTCTTCGCGACGCCCAACGGCAGCCCGTACCGGCAGACCTTCGTCTTCGCCGGGATCCTGGTGATCGCCGGCTGGATCTGCCTCTCGCACGGCTGGCCGGGGCGGCGCGCCCTGCTCGGCGGCGGCGCGGTGGTGGCGGTGATCGCGCTCGGGGCCTCCTTCAGCGACCTGGTCACCGCCTGGACGTTCCCGCTGTTCGCGGCCGGGATCGCGGCGGTCCTGGCCGGTCTGGTGCTGGCCAGGCGCGGAAAGTACGCCGTGCCGGCCGCGCTGCTGCTCAGCGGCGCGCTGGTCGGGCAGGCCGCGGCGACCACCGCGTACGCCGACCGGCAGCGGCTGGGCAGGCTCGACGACTATCCGGCCTGGGGCGAGCCGCAGAGCGAGCGGGCCGCGGCGGTGGCGAAGGCCGACGGCTGGCCCGGCTACCGCACCGATCCGGGCCGCGACCAGATCACCGGGAACGATCCGATCCTGCTGGGCGGCCAGGGCGGCTCGTACTACAGCAGCCACACACCGGATGTGTACACACGCACGCTGGCCGCGCTCGGCGCGGGCTGGACGTCCAACGGCCGCAGTGTGCAGTCCCTGGACAACCCGGTCACCGACGCGATCTTCTCCGTCGGCGCGCGGGTCCGCACCAGGCAGGGACAGCACCCGGAGGTGACCCGGTCGGCGACCGGGCCGCTGCTGACCGTACGGCCGCCGGGGCCCGAACCGCGGTACGGCGACTCGCCGTTCCACAACCAGGAGATGCTGCTCGGCGCGCAGGTCTACAGCTCCCCGGTCGCGGGCGCCTGTCCGGTCGGCAGCGAGGTCTTCCTGTGGGCGCCGGACTTCACCGGGACCGCCGGGCTCGGTGGCGGAAAGCCGGTGAAACTGCGCGGCGGGCAGCCCAAGCGGCGTGCCGCGCTGACCCCGCTCGGGACGGTCACCGCGCCGGACACCACGATCGGCTACGGCCGCGCGGCGCCGCGCCGGGCGAGCGTCGGCTGTCTGGACCGGGCGAAGCTCGCCGCGGCCGTGGACCGGCTGAAGTCGACGGGCGCGGTGTCCGTCAAGGTCACCGACAGCGGTGTACGGGCCCAGCTCCCGCCCGGCACACGGGGGACGGCGGTCCTCGCCGCGCCCCGGATCGCGGGCTGGAGCTGCGACGGCAGGCCCGCGGACTCCTACCTGGGTCTCGTCGCCGTTCCTCTGGACGGAAAGTCGACGAGAGTGGACTGCTCCTTCCGGCCGCCCGGCCTGAAGGCCGGTACGGCGATCGGGGCGGCAGGCCTGCTGGCGCTCGGAGTGATCGCCCTGCTGCCGCTGCTGAGGTCACGCCTGCGACGCCACAACGGCCGTGTGCAACGGGACGCCCGGATGTGAACGACCGGTCCGGTCAGCCGCTGTGGAACTGCTGCTGCCGGTCGAGCGCACGACGCAGCTCGACCGGCAGCCGGTGGTAGGGCCCGTACGCCCGCTCCGCGTCGTACAGCAGGCCCTGCAGCTGCTGCCGCGCCGCCGTATGGTCGCCGACCGCGAGCAGCAGATGGCCGATGCGGTGGCGGACGTCGAAGGCGCGGGCCGGGTCCGCGCCGCCCGAGCGGTGGTCCTCGTAGTACGGCAGCACGGCGCGGTACTCGGCGAGCGCGGCGGCCGGCTCGCCCAGCTGCTCCAGGCACTGCGCGGCGTCGTAGCGGAACTGCAGCGTCTGCGGATCGGCCGGGCCCGTCTCGGCGGCCCGGTCGTCGGCCAGCCGCCGCAGCTCGGGCAGCGCACGGCGGTACTGCCCGTCGTCCATCAGCGTCGTGGCGTACTGCTTGCGCAGGATCCGTACGACCGGCGAGTGCTCGCCGTGCTCGGCTGCGGCGGCCGGGAGGATCCCGCCGAGGATGTCGACGGCCTGGGTGATGCTGCCCTCGCCGAGGAGGCGCTTGACCTCGTCGACCGCCGCCGCCACATCGGGGCGGGGTGCCACCGGCGCGGCGGAGCGCGGGTCCGGGGGCGGGCTGGTGACCCGGTCCGGCCACGGCGCATGCGGGCGCAGGAAGGGGCGGGTCGGGTCGAGCGGACCGCCGGGCGCACCGCGGCTGGGCAGCAGCGGTGCGAGCGTCTCGTAGACCTCCTGCGCACCGGACGGGCGGTGCTGCGGGTCCTTGGCGAGCAGGCGCAGCACGAGCGCTTCGAGCGGCTCGGGTATCTCGGGGCGCAGCTGGCGGACCGGGAGCGGCGGCTCGTAGAGATGGCGGTGCAGCACGCCGAGGGCGGTGGAGCCCGCGAACGGGACGTTGCCGCTGAGGAGTTCGTGCAGCAGCACACCGAGGGCGTAGAGATCGGTGTACGGGCCGACCGCGCCGCCCATCGCCTGCTCTGGAGCCATGTAGGCGGGGCTGCCGATGGGGGATCCGGTGTGGGTGAGGCGGGTGGTGTCGGTGTCGATGACGGAGGCGACACCGAGGTCGAGGACGGTGACCGTGCCGTCGGGCTTCACCATCACATTCCGCGGCTTGAGGTCGCGGTGCACGATCGGCACGGCGTGCACGGCGGCGAGCACGGCACAGAGCTGGGCGGCGACCGAGACGGCCCACGGCCAGGGGTACGGCTCGTGCTCGGCGAGATGATCGGCGAGGTCCGCGCCCTCGACGTACTGCATGACGAGATAGAGGTCGTCGTCGTCGCTGCCCGCGTCATGGACGGTGACCAGGCCGGGATGGGAGACCTGCGCGGTGACCCGGCACTCGCGGACGAAGCGGCGGCGCATCTCGTCGGCGGCGGTGGCCGCGGCCATGCGGTCGGGGCGGAGCAGCTTGACGGCGACGCGGCGGTCGAGGCGGCCGTCGTACGCCGTCCAGACCTGTCCCATACCGCCCTGGCCGATGACGGCCGAGAGCTCGTAACGGCCCGCGATGACGCGTCCGTTCACCGCCCCTGCTCCCGGCCCTGCTCCCGGCCCTGCTCCTTGCGGAGGTAGTCGCTGAGCTCGTCGAGCTCGGCGCGGACCTGGTCGATACGGGGTTTGTCGGGCTGAGGCTGTTGCGGTGGGACGGGCGGGTAGCCGGAGCCGGGCCCCTGGGACGTGTGAGGCATCTGCGTCGGCTGGGGCGGCAGGCCGTACGGGGCGGTCGGCGCGGCGTACGGGGCGGTCCGGGCGGCGTACGGCGGGGGCGGCGGGCCCCAGGTCGCCCGGGGCTCCTGGTAGTGACGGATGTCGGCCACCAGATAGTGCGTGGGCACCCCGATGGCGAGCCCGAGCAGAAGCGGCAGGAACACATAGTCGAGGGCGGTCATCTCGTCCTGCTTGGCCGCACCGGTCTCGGCCTCGGAACCGAATTCGCCGATGACGACGAACGCGGTGATCGCGAGGGCGAGGCTGACCCAGAACAGCAGCCAGTCGAGCCGTCGGCGGCGCATGATCGCTATTCGTAGCATCGTGCCCCAGGCGAGCATGCCGAAGCTGAGCAGCGCGAGCGCCACGAAGAGCACGCGCATGGCGACGAGCAGCGCGGTGGGCGGTCGCTTGGGCTGCGGCGGCGCATAGCCGTGGCCGTGCATTACTGCTCCTGATGGCCTGGGGACGAGGCAGATGGGGACGAGCGTATACATCGACACGGACAACAGGTCCCGGGTTGTACGGACCCGTTGTCCGATGCGTCACGCTCCGGCTCTCACTCCGGCGTGACCGAGCCGTCCGTCAGCCCGTCGTACAGCCCCTGGACGAGCTGCTCGCCGAGCCGCCCGGCCTGCCTGAGCGCGTCCTCGAATTCGGCGAGCGCGCGGAAGCGTTCGCCGTAGCGCCGCTGATCGGCGAGCGGCAGCCGGGGCAACTGGAGTCGGCGCACATCGAGCCGGGTCGCCGTGGAGGCGTAGCTACTGGCCTGCCGGTTGTTGGCGGTGCCACGCAGGAAGCCGGCGAGGAACCAGGGGTCGAGCGCGGCCGGATCGGGGTGCAGCAGCTGGAGATTGCGGCCCAGGGCCGCTCCTGCGGTGGCCTCGTCGATGACGCGGACGACGGATCCGCCGCCGAGCACGGGCACGACGACATCGCCCACTCCGACGCGCACGGGCTCCTCGTCGGGGACTTCGGGAAGCGTGCCCGAGGGCGCGGTGCCGGAGAGCACGTCCTGTTCGGTGAGTACGGGCTCGGGCTCGGTGCTCGTACCGCCCGTGCCGCCCGTACTGCTCGTACCGCCCGTACTGCCCGTGCCGCCCGTTCCGCCCGCGCTGATCACCAGCGCTCCCGCGCGGGCCAGTTCGCCGACGGTCGTGGCGGGCCAGGGGGCGGGCTGCGCCTGCCCGGCGGGTGCCGGGGTGAGCTCCCCGGTCAGCCGCAGGGTCTCGGCGAGCCGGTCCCGTACGCGCAGCAGCTCGTCCGCGCCGCCGCCCGCGGCGGGGGGCGGCAGGTGCCGGGCGGGGGCCAGGTCCACGTCGTCGTCGAGGAGTTCGATGACGGGAACCGAGCGGCTGACGCCCGGCTGCTCCTCGGCCGTGCCGTGCTTCTCGAAGGGCTGCCAGGCGTCGAGTACGGCGCTGTGAACGGCCTGCCAGTCGAGCTTGTCGCGCCCGCCGCCCGCCCCGGCGAGCTCCGCGGTGTCCACGAACAGCAGCTCGGGCGGGGCCGCCCGGCCCGGGTCCGGCTTGCGCAGCACCCAGATGTGCAGGGGGATGCCGTACGGGGGCGCGGCGCCGGCGGGCAGGGCGACGACGGCCCGCAGCGCACCGCGGCGCAGCAGCCCGGCGCGGATACGGCGGCCGGAGCGGCGGGACGCGGCGGCGGGCGGCATCAGCAGGACGGCGGCGCCGCCGGGGCGCAGCCGGGCGAGCGCGTGCTGGACCCAGGCCAGTTCGGACTCGGTACGGGCCGGGAAGCCGTACTCCCAGCGGGGGTCGTAGGCGAGTTCGTCGTGGCCCCAGTTGCGCTCGTTGAACGGCGGGTGGCAGAGCACAGCGTCGAACGCGGGCTTCGGGAACGCGTCACCGCGCAGGGTGTCGCCCGCGCGGGCGCGCACCGTGGCGTCGGAGTGCAGGGCGAGGCGCAGACCGGTGAGCGCGGCGAGGTCGGGGTCGGCGTCCTGTGCGTACAGGGCGGTGGGGCGTTCGACGGCGCGCAGCAGCGTGCCGGTGCCGGAGGCGGGATCGAGCACGGCGCGGGCGCCGGCCCCGGCAAGCGCGGCCATGAGCGCGGCGGGCCCGGGCGGGGTGAGGGTGTACTGCCGGGGGTTGGCATCCAGGTACCGCCCGAGCAGAAACTCGAAGGCCTGGCGTGCGCCGAGTTCGGCAGCCAGCTCGGCGACACCGCGCAGGAGAGGGACGGATGCCGGCAGCGAGGCTTCCGGTCCGGACGAGGAGCCCGCGGCCTCTGTGAACAGTTCCTGGCGCGTCACCGAGCCCGGGTGCGCTGTGAACACCGCCGTGAAGAGCCCCACCGCATCCTCGCCGAAGCGCGCTGTGAGCACCTGCTCCAGCGCGCCGGGCAGCAGCTCCGCGAGGCGCTGGTCCGAGACCGCCGTCAGCTCCAGCCAGGCCGGGTGACGGTCCCTCACGAGCAGCAGTGTGCAGCCCGCCTGCACCAAGGCCGGTACCGGGCCCGCGAGATGGCCCGACAGCTGTTGCCAAACCCTTTCACGGAGCGGGACTTCGGCGAGTTTGCCCTGGTCACGGAGCCACTGCTCGACCTCGGTGAGCGCGAACGACGGGCTCGCCTCCGTGCCGCCGACCGGCTTCGGGAAGTCGGCGTGACGGCGCCGCCAGTTGCTGACCGCGGCGCGTCCAACTCCCGCCAGCCGGGCGATATCGGCCGCCGTCACCTCGCTCGATTTCTCCGGCACCTGGCTGACTCCCTCGTAAGCGCTGATCCGCACCTGCCTGTTGTGTCGCCGAGCATAGCGGCGCACCCCGGAGAAACCTCTTCACAGCGTGAGCGAATCACGATTCCGTGAAGCGCGTTGACTCGGTTCACAGCGTCTGCTCTTATTGACCCTGTCGCCGCATGGCGCGCTGAACGGGGCTCACCACAAGGCCCCGACCACACTCCACGTCCGGGAGGGCACCCATGTCCCACTCCACGCAGCAGCCCCAGCACGACCCGCAGCAGCCGCCCGCTGCGGGCCCCTACGCCCCGGCCCCGCAGCAGCTGCGCAACGGGCTCGGCACGGCCGCGCTGGTGCTCGGGATCATCGGCACCATCTCCGGCCTGATCCCCTTCTTCTTCTGGCTGGCCGGCATCCTCGGCCTGATCGCCCTGATCCTGGGCCTGTCGGGCCGCGGCCGCGTCAAGCGCGGCGAGGCCGCCAACAAGAGCGTGACCACCACCGGCGCCATCCTCGGACTGGTTGCGCTGATCCTCTCGATCGTCGGCGCGGTGATCACGTTCAAGGCCGTGGGCGACGCGGTGGACGAGATCAACAAGGCCACCTCGGGCACCACGGCGTCGAAGGCGCCGGCCGCCGGGAAGGGCGACAAGGGCAAGGGCGGCACGGCCGACAAGGCCAAGAGCGACGACAAGACCGACACCCTCGCCGCGGGCGACACGTCCATCTACGACGACGACCTCAAGGTCACCGTCTCCGCACCCAAGGACTTCACCCCCAGCGGGTTCGCCGCCGGGCACACCAAGGGCCACAAGGCCTACGTGGTGACCGTCGTCATCGAGAACGCCGGCAAGGAGAAGTTCGACGCTGCCCTGCTGACCGCCGAGGCCCGCGCAGGCAAGGACGGCGTCAAGGCCGAGCAGATCTTCGACGAAGGGGTCGGCGACGGCTTCAGCGGCAAGATCCTGCCCGGAAAGAAGACCACGGTGAAGTACGCCTTCGACGCCCCGGCCGACGCCAAGATCCTCACGGTCGAGGTCAGCCCCGGCATCTCGTACGACGCCTCGCAGTGGGAGCTCAAGCTCTGACCCGCCGCCGCCCCTCGGGCGAAGAGGCCGCCTCCGGGGCGGCCTCTTCTCGTTCCCCCGGCACGTCCTGGTTCAGCCGCCGCACTGCGTGAGCATCGCCTTCTTGTCCGCCGCCGTCACCGGCAGCTCGTACTTGACCGCCACTTGCGCGACCCGTACCGCGTACGAGCAGCGGATCCGCTTGTTGGGGGGCAGCCAGGACGCCGGGCCCGAGTCGCTCTTCGAGCTGTTGGCGCTGCCCTCCACGGGCAGCAGGTTCAACGGGTCGTTGGCGAGCCGTTGCCGCTTCGCCTTGTCCCAGCGTGCCGCGCCCATCTGCCAGCCATAGGAGAGCGGGATGACATGGTCGATCTGGACCGCCGAGGCCTTCTGTTTCTTCCAGTCGATGACGGTGCCGGTGTACGGGTCGTTCAGCGTCATCGCGATGACCACGCAGTCGGATCCTGAGCGGTAGCGCAGCTCGCGGCCGTCGCGAGCGAGCAGGTCGTTCCTGGTGTCACAACCGTTCCGTGCCAGCGGAACACCGTCGGCCGAGTCCATCCAGGCGTAGCCGAAGCGGTCCCGGGCGTAACCGGTCTTCGGGCCCCGGCCTTTGGTGGACACCTTCCCTATCAGCCGACGGGCGGCCGCCCTGTCCTGCTCGGAGGTGAGAGGGGCGAGGCCCGGCTTCGTCCCCTCGGGGTTGGCGAGCGGGCTGGTGCCGACGCCCGAGCCTCCGGCGGAGGACGCGGATGCGGAGTCCGAGGGCTTGGCGTCCCCGGTGAGCCCGCCTCCCTCGCAGCCTGCGAGCAGTGTCCCTGCGACGACAGCCGTCAGTCCGCCTGCGAGCACGCGCGATATTCGAACCCCGAGTCTTTTCACGCTCGCACCCTACTCAAGTCCTGCACGAGGCAAGGCAGTTCGGGAGCGTTGTGGAGGGTATGTTCGCTATCCACCACTATGGAACGGTCCGCGGCGCGCTTCGACGCGCGGATGACGGAGGGGGCGCGTAGCGTCGAAAGCACCAAGTCTGCAATCCACCTGTCCGGAGGAGAGCAACAGCGATACGCACACAGAGATACACATCCGCACACCCACCGCCCGCGGAGCCGAGCCGGCCACCGCGGGCGGTGTGTCGTGCCGGATCCCGCGCCGCCAGGACCCCGTGCCGTCAGGACCCCGTACGGCAGCGGCCCGCACGGCAGCGGCCCCGCGTCGGCCCGCGGCCTCACACCTTGCCGATGCCCAGCGTGGTCACCCCGGGCAGCAGGCCCGTGCCCAGTACCTCGACCCAGAGCGGCCCGAGCAGCTCGACAAGGCGGTCGCGGTCCTCGTCCGCGAGAGCTGCCCAGGGCGCGGCGGCCAGTTCGTCCGTACGCCGCTCGACCTCGGCCCGCAGCTCCCGCCCGGCCTCGGTCGCCGCACCGTCCGCGTCCAACAGCCCGCGCGCCACGAGCCGTTCACGCGCCGCGCTCCACTCCTCCTCGCTCCAGCCGCGACTCGTGAAGGTCTCCACCGGGGCCGCACCGATGCCCGCGAAGGAGACCAGCGCCTCGACGGGGTCGAGACCGGCCGTCAGCAGTGCGGCGATATGGCCGTCCCCGCGGTGCTCACGCAGGATCGTCGCGGCCTGCCAGAGCACGAGATGCGGCGCGTCCGGCCAGGGCAGCTCGGCGTTGGCGGCGGCGAGGGGCCGCCCTTCGGTGTTCACGCCCTCAGCGGCCCGGCGGGCGAGGGCCGCGGCCTCCGCGAACTCGGGGCTGTCCACGTTGTCGCCGAAAATCGTGCGGTACGCCCGGTCGATCCCGCGCAACCGGGCGGCGAGCACCTTGTCCGGCGCGGCGACGTCCCACGCGGCGGGGACATGCTCGGCGACCATGCGCGGACTGAAGCCGTAGAACGCGGAAGCCACCTGCCGGGCCCCGGGCGAACCGAGCGGCGCGGACCGCAGCGCGAAGTAGCTCGGCCAGCGCTCGCCGGTCTCGTAGCCCAGCGCGGCGACCTCGTCGAACACCTCCGGCGCGTAGTAGAGCACAGCATGCAGGGGCTCCAGCAGATGCCACATCTGGCGGACCCGGCCCAGTTCCTCGGACATGTCTCCTCCTCGATCCCTTCTTATCTTGTCATCGACTAGATTGCTCGTCCGTCCCAAACTTGTCAATGCCTAGATTCCGCGTAGCCTGATCCCATGAGCGAGCGCACGTACCACCACGGAGATCTGCGGCGGGCCGTCCTCACCGCCGCCCTCGACGTCATCCGCACCGACGGCCCCTCGGCCCTGAGCCTGCGCGACCTGGCCCGCCGCGCGGGCGTCTCCCACGCGGCCCCCGCCCACCACTTCAAGGACCGCAGCGGCCTGCTCACGGCGATCGCGACGGAGGGGTACGACCTCCTGGCCGCCACCCTGGCCGACGCCCCCGACCTGCGCGAACGAGGCGTGCACTACGTCCGTTTCGCGGTCGGGCACCCCGCGCACTTCCAGGTGATGTTCCAGCCGGACCTCTACCGCCCCGACGACCCGGAACTCCTGGCCGCGAAGGCCAGGGCCACGGAGGAACTCCGCGCGGGAGTCGCGGACCGCACCCCCGCCGAGGACGCCGGCCTGATGGGCATCGCGGCCTGGTCGATCGCCCACGGCTTCGCCACGCTGCTGCTGAGCCACAACCTGGACCGGCCGGTGGGCGACCGCGACGCCGAGGAGGTCTTCCGCGCCCTGACCGGCGTGACCTTCAGGACCCAGCCGGCGGGTTCGAGGGTCGGCGATGACACGATGCAGGAATGACGACGACGCGTGAGAATGCAGAGTCCCGCGCCGCTGATCCCGAGCCTTGGTCATGCACGGGATCGATCCCCGGTGACCTTCTCTCGGCGAAGGCGTTGGTGTACGACCCGAGCGGGTTCAGATGCTCACAACCGGTGCCCGAGGCGGAGAGTGCCGCGTACGGAGCTCACGAATTCACTCTGGACGGCGCCTCCGTCAGGTTCCGTGCAGCCAGAACAACCCCGACGAAGGTCGGCCAATTCGTCACCGTTTGGAAGAGGTCCGCGGGCGGGCCGATCCAGCCCTTCGACGCCGGGGACCCCGTCGACCTCTTCGCCATCAGCACCCGTGACAGTCAGCATTTCGGACAGTTCGTCTTTCCGCGAGACGTGCTGTGCGAACAGGACGTCGTCTCAAGGAACGGTTCCGGCGGGAAGCGGGCGTTCCGCATCTACCCGCCGTGGGTGACGACGACCAATCGCCAAGCCCGCAGTTCGCAGGCGTGGCAGCTGAACTATTTCCTGCATATACCTGAGGACGGTCCGATCGACTCTGCCCGTGCCCAAGCGCTCTACCGCCCAGGACACCCGCTCCAGGGTGGCGCTGGGTCGAATTGACCCATGGGGACCGTCACGACCCCAGAATCGTCGTGAGGAACTCGCCCGTCCACCCCAGCAGTTCGCGCCCCACCACCGGCTTGCCGCCGATCTTGCCCGCCGTCGGGCGGGGCACCAGGATCTGGTGGACCGCCGGCTTGATCACCGTACGCGGATACAGACGCTTCAGCCGCAGCTCCTGCGACTCCCTCAACTCCACCGGCGCGAAGCGGATGTTCGAGCCCTGGAGCACGATCTCGCCGACCCCGCACGCCCGGGCCAGCATCCGCAGGCCCGCCACCAGGAGCAGGTTCTCGACCGGTTCCGGGAGCTTGCCGTAGCGGTCGGTGAGTTCGTCCCGGACCGCCTTGATGTCCTCCTCGGTGTTCGCCGAGGCGATCGCGCGGTACGCCTGCAGGCGCAGCCGCTCGCCCGGTGCGTAGTCGTGCGGGACATGCGCGTCGACCGGGAGCTCGATCTTGACCTCGAGCGGGGGCTCCTCCTCCACGCCACCGTCGACCGCGGCGCGGTAGTCCGCCACCGCCTCGCCCACCATGCGGATGTACAGGTCGAAGCCGACGCCCGCGATATGGCCGGACTGCTCGCCGCCCAGCAGATTGCCCGCGCCGCGGATCTCCAGGTCCTTCATCGCGACATACATTCCCGCGCCCATCTCGGTGTGCTGGGCGATCGTCGCAAGGCGTTCGTGGGCGGTCTCGGTGAGCGGCTTCTCCGGCGGGTAGAGGAAGTAGGCGTAACCGCGCTCGCGGCCCCGGCCCACGCGGCCGCGCAGCTGATGCAGCTGCGAGAGACCGAAGTTGTCGCCGCGCTCGACGATCAGAGTGTTCGCGTTGGAGATGTCGATACCGGACTCGACGATCGTCGTGGAGACAAGCACGTCGAACTTCTTCTCCCAGAAGTCCACCACCACCTGCTCGAGCGCCGACTCGGGCATCTGGCCGTGGGCGGTCGCGATACGGGCCTCGGGCACGATGTCACGCAGCCGGGCCGCCGCCCGGTCGATCGACTCCACGCGGTTGTGGATGTAGAAGACCTGGCCCTCACGCAGCAGTTCACGGCGGATCGCCGCGCCGAGCTGCTTCTCCTCATAAGGCCCCACGAAGGTGAGCACAGGGTGGCGCTCCTCCGGCGGGGTGGTGATCGTCGACATCTCGCGGATGCCGGTGACCGCCATCTCCAACGTACGGGGGATCGGTGTCGCGGACATCGTCAGTACGTCGACGTTGGCGCGCAGCTTCTTCAGCTGCTCCTTGTGCTCGACGCCGAAGCGCTGCTCCTCGTCGACGATGACCAGTCCCAGGTCCTTGAACTTGGTCTCGGCCGAGAACAGCCGGTGCGTGCCGATGACGATGTCGACCGTGCCGTCCCGCAGGCCCTCCAGCGCCGCCTTCGCCTCCGCGTCCGACTGGAAACGGCTCAACGGCCGTACATTCACCGGGAATTGGGAGTAGCGCTCGGAGAACGTGCCGAAGTGCTGCTGCACCAGCAGTGTCGTCGGCACCAGGACCGCGACCTGCTTGCCGTCCTGCACCGCCTTGAAGGCCGCCCGTACCGCGATCTCCGTCTTTCCGTAACCGACGTCGCCGCAGATCAGCCGGTCCATCGGGACCGTCTTCTCCATGTCCTCCTTGACCTCGGCGATCGTGGAGAGCTGGTCGGGCGTCTCCACATACGCGAAGGCGTCCTCCAGCTCCCGCTGCCACGGGGTGTCCGGACCGAAGGCGTGGCCGGGCGCCGCCATCCGCGCCGAGTAGAGCTTGATCAGGTCGGCGGCGATCTCCTTGACCGCCTTCTTCGCGCGCGCCTTGGTCTTCGTCCAGTCCGCGCCGCCGAGCCGGTGCAGGGTCGGGGCCTCGCCGCCGACGTACTTGGTGACCTGCTCCAGCTGGTCGGTGGGAATGTAGAGCCGGTCGCCGGGCTGGCCGCGCTTGGCCGGGGCGTACTCGACGAGCAGATACTCGCGGGTCGCGTTCTGCACGGTCCGCTGCACCATCTCGATGTAGCGGCCCACGCCGTGCTGCTCGTGAACGATGTAGTCGCCCGCCTCCAGAGTGAGCGGGTCGATCGTCTTGCGACGGCGGGTGGGCATCCGCTGGCCGTCCCTGCCGGCCGCCTTCTGGCCCGACAGGTCGGTCTCCGTCAGCACGGCGAGCTTGAGGCCCGGGTCGATGAAGCCGTAGTCGATCGAGCCGCACGACACATGGACGACGGACGGGGTGATCTCTCGGAGGTCGGCGTCGAGGCGGGCCGCGATGCCTTCGCCGCTCAGCACCTCGACGGTACGGGAGGCGGGGCCGTGCGCCTCCGTCACGTACGCCGCGCGCCAGCCGTCCGCCAGCCAGCCCTTGGTGTCGGCGAGCGCCCGCGCGGTGTCGCCGCGGTACGTCTCCGGGGCGTGCATCCCCAGCTTGAGGGTCTCGTCCGACAGCTCTTCGTCGGCCGCGAACGGCGAGACCGACCACCACATCATCCCGAGCTCGCGAGCCCGGTCCCGTACATCCGCGAGCCCCCACAGCGAGGCCGCGCCGACATCGATCGGGGCCTCGCCACCGCCGGCCGTCGCCGCCCAGGAGGCCTGCAGGAACTCCTGGCTGGTCGCCACCAGGTCCGCGGCCCGCGTCCGGACCCGCTCCGGGTCGCAGACCACGGCCATCGAGCCCTTGGGCAGGACATCGAGCAGCAGCTCCATCTCGTCGACGAGGACCGGCGCGAGGGACTCCATGCCCTCGACCGCGATGCCCTCGGCGATCTTGCCGAGCAGCTCACCCAGCTCCGGGTGCTGTTCGGCGAGGGCCGCGGCCCTTTCCCGTACGTCGTCGGTGAGCAGCAGCTCGCGGCAGGGCGGCGCCCACAGCCCGTGCTCCGCGACCTCGAGCGAACGCTGGTCCGCGATCTTGAAGTACCGGATCTCCTCGACGTCGTCGCCCCAGAACTCCACCCGCAGGGGGTGTTCCTCGGTCGGCGGGAAGACGTCCAGGATGCCGCCGCGGACCGCGAACTCGCCGCGCTTCTCGACCAGTTCGACCCGGGAGTACGCGGCGGCGGCCAGCGCCTCCGTGACCTCGCCGAGGTCGGCGGACTGCCCGGTGCGCAGGGCCACCGGCTCCAGGTCACCGAGCCCCTTGACCTGCGGCTGCAGTACGGAGCGGATGGGCGCGACCACGACCGACACCGGTCCGGTGGCCGGGTCGTCCTGCGTCGGGTGGGCCAGCCTGCGCAACACCGCGAGCCTGCGGCCCACGGTGTCGGAACGGGGCGAGAGCCGCTCGTGCGGCAAGGTCTCCCAGGAGGGGTATTCGGCGATGCCCTCCTCGGGCAGCAGCGAGCGCAGCGCGGCCGCCAGGTCCTCGGCCTCCCGCCCGGTCGCGGTGACGGCCAGCACCGGCCGCCCGGCCTCCCGGGCGAGCGCGGCCACCGCGAAGGGGCGCGCGGCAGGCGGGCCGACCAGGTCCACGTGCATACGGTGACCGTCCGCGGCAGCCTTCACCGCTTCGGCGAGCGCCGGGTCACGTACGACGGCATCGAGCAGACCGTGCAGGCTCATGAAGGGCTTCCATCCGGGGAGTGGGCAACGCGAACCGCCCGACACGTCGAACGGGCCGGGGTGCTTCCAGCGTACGACTGCCGACTGACAGCCGCGTCCGGAACCGTCGCGGCCCGATGCCCGCCGTACTGTCAACCGGATGGAGCGCCCGGCGCGTACAGGCAGTGAGATCTGTCCACGCACGGCAGCCGCGGGGCGGGGGCATGGAACAGCCCGGCCCCGGCGCACCGCAGAGGCGCACCGGGGCCGGAGTGATCAGCCGCCGAGGTGTCCGTGGACCCTCACTGCCTGGTAGTACTTATTGGCGACCCTTTTGCAGGCATTTCGCTGCGCAGTGGTGTAGGGACCCCATTGCTTATCGCATTGCCACTTCATGTCAGCAAGGAATGAATTATCGACACGCAGTCGATTCGCGCTGCTGAACGCATGCATCTTCTTGTAGTTGCGATAGCCGAAGTCGTGCCGCGCACAGGACTCCCAGAAATGGAAGCCGAGCGGGTCGTTCGTGACACCGGAGCAGCCGTCGGTCCGCCATACGAACCTGTACCTGTCGTGCGCCCTGTTCACGCGGGCGTTGAACCATTCGTCCTTCGCGTCCTTGCCGGTCAGGACACGGAGGCGCGCGAGCTTCTGTGCCGTGGTGACGGCGGCGACCTGCTGAACACGTGCCGTGGCCGCGGTGCCGGAGGCCGAGGAGCTCACTGTGGTCGCAGCGAGCGCCTGCGGGGCCGACGCAAGGGCGACGACGCCGGTCAGAACGACGCCCCCTAACGAGATTCCCAGCTTGTTCAATTTTTTCCCTTTCCCCGATTTCCTCGCGCCGGCGGGAATTCCTTTCCGTCGGCGTCGAGAAAACACTAGCGCTACGACGAGCACTCGGGGAGGGGCCTTTTCGGGCCCGATGATCACACCCTCAAGGCAACCTCAAATGAGACGACGGAGGCCGAGCCTCCGCACGCCCCCACGTGCCTGAATTTCCCACAATGCCCGTGTTTGCAGGCGTCACAAATACCGGAAGCAATGAAAGATCAGTAATTACGGACACCGGAGTGTGATCCGCGCCACCCACTTGAGTGAACTCCTTGGAGACCAGGGGGCGTTGACGGCATCGGGCCCCGGTGAACACCGAGGTGTCCACCGGGGCCCGCCCCCGTGCCGGGGCCGCTGCCCCTGCCCCTCCGCCGGCCGCTATTCGGAAGCGATGGCGTTCAGGACGTTCATCCGGCCGGCCCGGAAAGCCGGGACCAGTGCGGCGAACAGACCCACGAACGCCGAGCCGACAAACACCGTGGTGATCGTCGACCACGGGACATCCAGCACTCCCAGGCCCTCGAGCGCCAGCAGCTTCTGAGCCGCCGTGCCCCAGCCCATGCCGAGGCCGAGGCCCAGCAGGGCGCCGAAGAGGGCGATGACCACCGATTCCAGGCGGATCATCCGGCGCAGCTGGCGGCGCGAGAGGCCGATGGCTCGCATCAGGCCGATCTCCCGGGTCCGCTCGACCACCGACAGGGCCAGCGTGTTCACCACACCCAGCACCGCGACGATGATCGCGAGCGCCAGCAGGCCGTAGACGATGTTCAGCAGCTGGCCGACCTGGTCCTTCAGTTCCTGTTTGAAGTCGGTCTGGTTCTGCACCTTGTACTGCGGATACTTGGCGAGCGACGCCTTGAGCGCCGCGTACGCCTCCTTCTCCTTGCCGTCCTGCGCCGACGCGAACATGATCACGTTCTTCGGCATCCTGTCGGCGGGGACGTACTGCGCGGCGGTCGTGATGTTGGTGTACATCGCGCCCTTGTCGACGTTCGTGTCGTCGGAGGTGATCGCCGCGACCTTCAGCTCGGCGGTCCGGCCGTTCTTGAAGGCGACCTTGATCTTGTCGCCGACCTTGATGCCGTGGTCCTTGGCGTAGCGGTCGCCCACCGACATCGCGTCCTTGCCGTACGCCGCCGAGAGCTCGCCCGCGACCATCTCGCGGCGCAGATCCTGTGCGTACGTCGGG
Organism: Streptomyces sp. NPDC060064; assembly: GCF_042736455.1. Classification (NCBI taxonomy): domain Bacteria; kingdom Bacillati; phylum Actinomycetota; class Actinomycetes; order Kitasatosporales; family Streptomycetaceae; genus Streptomyces; species Streptomyces sp. NPDC060064. The sequence goes on along the minus strand of NZ_JBHWWF010000001.1, from coordinate 397,292 downwards.
TCGGCGGCGATCAGGCCCTCGTCCTCCGTCCTGCCGTCCGGGGCGGTCAGCTTGACCGTGACCTCCTTGTACTCCGTGACATGGGAGATGTACCGGGACTTCTCCAGGGCCCGCTGCGCCTTCGGCACGATCGTCTGGTTGTCTTTGCCGGCCCGGACGATGAAGTCCGCGCCGACCGACTTGTCGAGCTCCTGCGTCGCCGAGGCGACCATCGAGGAACCCACCACCGACAGACACGCCACCAGGGCGAGGCCGATCATCAGGGCGGCGCCGGTGGCTCCCGTACGGCGCGGGTTGCGCAGCGCATTGCGCTCCGCGAGCCGCCCGACCGGGCCGAACATCCGCAGCACAACCGCGCTGAGCGCCCGCACCACGACACCGGCGAGCAGCGGGCCGATGACGACGAAGCCGATGAGCGAGAGGACCACGCCCAGGCCGAGGAACATCGAGCCCTCGCTCGCCTTGTCGGCCTGGGTGGCGACCAGCAGCGCTGCCGCGCCACCGCCCGTGAGGACCAGGCCGATCGCGGCCCGGATCCAACCCGCCTTGCCGTCGGCCGGCGTACCGGACTCGCGCAGGGCGGCCATCGGGGAGACCTTGCCGGCCCGGCGCGCCGGGACGTACGCGGCGACGACCGTGACGACAATGCCGAGCACGAGTCCGACGACCGGGGTCGTCCACTTCACGGTCAGGTCCCGGGTGGACAGCTCCATGCCCATGGAACCCATCAGCTTCATCAGCCCGACCGCCAGGCCCACGCCGGCGGCGACGCCCGCGATGGATCCGACGATGCCGAGCAGCAGCGCCTCGAGCAGTACGGAACGGTTGATCTGCTTACGGCTGGAGCCGATGGCCCGCATCAGGCCGATTTCGCGGGTCCGCTGGGCGACCAGCATCGAGAAGGTGTTGACGATCAGGAAGATGCCGACGAGGAGGGCGATCCCGGCGAAGCCGAGCATCGCGTACTTCATCACGTCGAGGAAGGAGCCGACGTCCTCGCGGCTCGAGTCGGCGGCTTCCTTCGCCGTCCGCAGCTTGTACGTGCCGTCCGGGGCCAGGGTCTTCGCGACGTTCTGCTTGAGCTGTTCGTCGCTGACGCCCGCCGCGGCGGTGACCGAGATCCCGGTGAACAGGCCTTCCCTGCCGAGCAGTTCACGCTGCGCGGTGGCGGTGTCGAAGGAGACGATGGCCGCGCCCGGGTTGGTGACCTTGAAGGCGGCGATGCCGGTGATCTTGGTGGTGAAGTCGCCGGTGACGGCGATGGTGCGCAGTTCGTCACCGAGCTTCAGGTGGTGCTTGTCGGCGGTGTCGGCGTCGACCATCACCTCGGTGGGGCCGCGCGGAGCGTGCCCGGAGGTGATCTCCATGGCCTTGAGGTCGTTGTCGGTCCAGTTGCCGGCGATCGTCGGGGCGCCGTTGCTGGGACCCATGTCCTTGTTCTCGGAGTTGACGACGGTCACGCTCGTGCTCGAGACCGAGCCCTCGGCGGACTTGGCGCCTTCGGCCTTCGCCACCTTGTCGACGAGCGAGGCGGGCAGCGACTCGGGCTTGCCGGTCTGCGGATTGTCGTTGCCGCCGGAGCCCTTGGGGCTGACCGTGACATCGGATGCGGTCGCGGCGAAGAGCTTGTCGAACGTCGCGTTCATCGTGTCGGTGAAGACGAGCGTCCCCGAAACAAAGGCCACCGACAGCAGCACCGCCACCGCCGAGAGCGCCATCCGCCCCTTGTGCGCGAAGAAGTTGCGCATCGAGGTCTTCCATACGGTCACGACGTCCGGTCCCCGCCGTCGAAGTCGGAGGTCTGGGGGTGTTTCCCAGAAAAGAGGCGCATACGATCCAGCACGGCGTCCGCGGTCGGCCGGAACATCTCGTCGACGATCCGGCCGTCGGCGAGGTAGAGGACCCGGTCCGCGTACGAGGCGGCCACCGGGTCGTGCGTGACCATCACGATGGTCTGGCCCAGCTCGTTCACCGAGCGGCGCAGGAAGCCCAGGACCTCGGCGCCCGCGCGGGAGTCGAGGTTTCCGGTCGGCTCGTCACCGAAGATGATCTCGGGGCGGGCGGCGAGCGCCCTGGCCACCGCGACGCGCTGCTGCTGGCCGCCGGAGAGCTGGGTGGGCCGGTGCTTGAGGCGGTCGGACAGGCCCACCGTCTCCACGACGCGGTTCAGCCACCCGGCGTCCGGCTTGCGGCCGGCAATGTCCATGGGGAGCGTGATGTTCTCCAGGGCGTTGAGCGTCGGCAGCAGATTGAATGCCTGGAAGATGAAGCCGATCCGGTCCCGGCGCAGCTGCGTGAGCTTCTTGTCCTTGAGCTTGGTGATCTCGGTCTCGTCGAGGTAGATCTCTCCCGAGGTGACCGTGTCGAGGCCGGCCAGGCAGTGCATCAGCGTCGACTTGCCGGAGCCCGACGGGCCCATGATCGCGGTGAACCGTCCGCGGGCTATGTCGACGTCGACCCGGTCGAGCGCGACGACGCGCGTCTCCCCCGAGCCGTACGCCTTGACGACCTGACGACCTCGCGCGGCAACGGCCGTACGCCCTCCGGTGTCCCCGTGCGGGGGAATGGTCACAGCCGTTGTCACGGTATGTCTCCTAAGTCGGTAATCAGTTGGCGTCGCCGCGTACGGTTCGAGTCTGTCGGCGGAAGCGGTCCGGCGCGCTGGTGCGCAGCGCAGTCTTGAACCGGGGGTTTTCCCCACCCCCCGGTGGTGCGGGCCTCAGCTGCGGCCGTAGGACCAAGCTAAGGAATCGAACCGCTCCTCCTCGTCGTCCCCCGGGACGAACGTCCCCTGGCCATCAATAAGGAGGAGCCCCTAGGGGCCCTCCGCCTCCGGGCGGACCCGCACCCGGTCAGCCTGCACCCTCCCCCTGCGTAAGGCTCAAGTGAGAAGGTGTCCCGGGAAATACGTGCAGGGGGAAAGGATCCTGGGGTGAGCGCGGAGGGAAGCACGGACGATCCGGAGGGCATAGGGACGAGGCCTGCGGCCGAAGCGGGGCGCGGGGGCCGCGCCCGAGCGGGGAGCACGACGCCCGCCGACGGCGTCCGGCGCGGGGCAGATGCCGCCCCGGGGAGCCGCGGCCCCGCCGCCGAGGCCAGGCCTGCGGCCGGCGACGCCCCCACAGCCGGGGCCACGGCGGCCCCTGGTGCCGCCACCGGGGCGGGAACCGACACCCGGCCCGCGGCCCGCACGAGACCTGCGCCCGAGGCCCCCGGCTCCGGCTCCGACGCCCCGCGCCGTGGGCCCGTCGTTGCCGCGCTCATGCTCGGGATGGCGCTCGCCGCGCTGGACGGGACCATCGTCTCCACCGTCGTCCCCCAAATCGTGGGCGACCTCGGCGGCTTCTCGGTCTTCTCCTGGCTCTTCTCGGGCTATCTGCTCGCCGTGACGGTGACCCTGCCGGCGTACGGGAAGCTCTCCGACACCTTCGGCCGCAAGCCCGTCCTGATCGCCGGCATCATCCTCTTCCTCCTCGGCTCAATACTGTGCGCCGCGGCGTGGAGCATGGCCGCGCTGATCGCCTTCCGGGTTGTGCAGGGACTGGGTGGCGGAGCCCTCCAGGGCACGGTGCAGACCATCGCCGCCGACCTCTACCCGCTCAAGGAACGCCCCAAGATCCAGGCGAAGTTGTCGACGGTGTGGGCGAGTGCGGCGGTGGCCGGGCCCGCGATCGGCGGCCTGCTGGCCTCGTACGCGCACTGGCGCTGGATCTTCCTGATCAACCTGCCCGTCGGCGCGGTCGCCCTGTGGCTGGTCGCCCGCCATCTGCGCGAACCGTCCCGTACGCGACCGGCCGCCCGCCCCCGGATCGACTGGCCCGGCGCCCTGGCCATCTTCGCCGCCGGAACCCTCATGCTCACCGCACTCGTCCAGGGCGGCATCGCCTGGCCCTGGCTCTCCGTACCCTCGCTCGCCCTGATCGGCGCAAGCGCGGTCTTCGTCGCCGTCACCGTCGTCATCGAACGCCGGGCCGCTGAGCCGATCATCCCGGGCTGGGTCTGGCGGCGGCGCACCATCGCCGCGGTGAACCTCGCCCTGGGAGCGCTGGGGCTCCTCATGGTCGCCCCCACGGTCTTCCTCCCCACCTACGCGCAGTCCGTCCTCGGCCTCGGCCCGATCGCCGCGGGCTTCGTGCTCTCCGTGATGACCCTGAGCTGGCCGGTCAGCGCCGCCCTGTCCAACCACGTCTACAACCGCATCGGCTTCCGGCAGACCGCGATCATCGGCATCTCCCTCGCCGGCTTGATCCTTGCCGCCTTCCCCCTCCTCCCCTACCCGGGCGAACCCTGGCAGCCGGCCCTGATCATGCTGCTGCTCGGCGCGGCGCTCGGCCTCTTCCAGCTCCCGCTGATCGTCGGCGTCCAGTCGACAGTGGGCTGGTCGGAACGCGGCACCACCACGGCCTCCGTCCTCTTCTGCCGCCAGGTCGGCCAGAGTATGGGCGCCGCGCTCTTCGGCGCCGTCGCCAACACGGTCCTCGCCGCCCGCCTGGACGGCACGGGCGACCTGGACTCGGTCGCGCACGCACTGGCCGATCCGTCCTCGCTGACGGCGGAGGCGTTGGACCACCTTCGGCGAGCGGTGGACGCGGCGGTGGACTACGTGTACGTGGGGGCGGCAGCTGCGGCCGGAGTGGCCCTGCTGGTCCTGGTGTTCGTCGCCCCGCGCCGCTTCCCGGTCATCGCCGACAAGCCGGAGGATTAGGCGGTGTGCGATCTTCGTGAAGGTCTCCCCGCTCGGGGCTTGCCCGATTGCCATCTGCTCATGCCCCCCGACTACGGTGGAGCGGTGCGAAGTCATGCACACCACAATGATCATGGCGGGGGCAGCGAATGGCATGGGACGAGTGGGAGCAGGCGAAGTCCGGTTCGGCGCAGACGCGGCTCAATCAGCTGCCCGCGGAGGGCGGCGGAGGCGGCGGCGGGAAGAGTGATCTGACCGTCAACGATGACGAGTTGGGCAAGCTCGGCGACATGGCGCGCGCTCTGCGTGAGCAGCTGTCGACCGACGGCGATCACGCCCGCGTGGCCACCTTCGAAGCCTCCAACGAGCTCTTCAACGGCGGCCTGGACATGGGCGGGGGCCTCCTCGAAGTGCACGACGCCTGGAGCACCAAGCTGGCCACCCTCAAGGAGGCCTGCGGGCACATCTCCAACCACCTCGACTATTCGCGCTCCACCCACGCGAAGCAGGAGAAAAAGATCGTTCTGGGAATGCAGGGCGCGGACGGCAAGACGATGTCCGTCTCGCGCATCTACGACCAGATCAAGTAACGACGAGGGCAGCGGGGAAACGGGTAGCTCGACATGGTGACGTGCCAGGAACTGCAGGATCTCAATCTCAGCAAGCTGAACACCGCGGTCACTCAGTGGCAGCAGATGCTCAGCAAGCTGGTCACCCTCGCCGACGGGGGTGACGGCGGCATCAACGCCGCCGATCTGGAGCGCAAGGCCAACGCCGCGGACTGGAAGGGCGACAACGCCGCCGTCACCAAGGAGTTCACCACCACCACGGCGCGCCAGTTCGACGACATGGTGATCGAGGCCCGCAGCATCCACAAGATCCTTGAGGAAGCCCACAGCAATCTGAAGAAGAACAAGGACGACCTGCGGACCACGATTGACAAGTGGGCCAAGAAGAACGTCTACATCGACGACAAGGGCAGCGCGATGTACTCCGGTCCGCAGCGCGAGGTCGAGGGCGGCCCCAAGGAGCAGACCAGCCAGGAAGAGGTCGACCAGGCGGCACGCGAGGTCGGCAGGATCCTGGAGGCGGCGAACGAGACCGACCGGATCGCCGCGCGGGCGCTGCGCACGCATGCCGAGAGCAAGTACGACTTCGACGAGAAGGGCTACAGCGGTCTCAAGGACGCTGACCGGCAGCAGGGCATCGAGGACGCCGACGAACTGGCGAGGCTCACCGCCAAGCGCGACAAGATGACCGACGCCGATCTGAAGCACTTCAACGAGGTCGCCAAGTACCACCGCGACAACCCCGCCTTCGCCGAGCGGTTCGCGACAAAGCTGGGCCCCGAGGGCACTCTCGAGTTCTGGCGCAGCATCGCCGACCCGGGTATGGGGCGTACGCCGGACCCGGACGGCGATCGCGCGAAGCTCCTCGCCGGGGTGCAGGACAACCTGGGCATCACCCTCGCCAATGCCACCCGTGTCGACACCCCTGCCATGCAGGCGTGGAAGGACCGGATGATCGAGCTGGGCGACGACCCGATCAAGGCATCGACCGGTATTCCCAGCGCCCCGTACGGCTACCAGGTCCTCGGCCCCCTGATGACGGAGGGCAAGTGGGACACGGCGTTCCTCAACAAGTACGGCGAGAGGATGCTCGAGTTCGAGCGCAAGTCCGACGACCCGGTGCTGGGCGGCCCGAAAGAGCTCTGGGAGAACCGCTTCAACCCGGCCCAGCTCTCCTACCCGCCCGGCGGCACCAAGCCGGACAGCGACCCGGTGGCCAACCTGATGGAGGCGCTCGGCCACAACCCGGAAGCCTCCCTGCAGTTCTTCAACGGCTCGTCCGGCAAGGGCGACGACGCGATGAACAACTGGGACTACCTGGTCGACAAGGACGGCGAGGGCGCGCGCGAGTGGCCGACGGACGATGACGGGAAGACGACGGGGTTCAAGAACCTGGGCCACGCACTGGAGTCGGGGACGCTCGGCTACGCGTACGACCAGGACCCTCCGTCCGTCCCGCCGATGAACACCGACGAGGAAAAAACGGCCCGGGACCAGCGCACCCTGCTCATGGACAAGGTCGTCGACCACTACAAGACGGCCGACACCATCGACAAGCAGGACGGGATCCGCGGCAGCCTGGCGAATATGGCGGCCGGCCATATCGACAGCCTCAACTACTCCATGGGCGACTGGGGAGGCACCGGCGAGGCTTCGGGCAGGGACGACTTCTACGGAGCCAAGGCGGGTCGTCTCCATGACTTCGGAGGGACGAGCAGCACAAGCTTCCTGCGCGCCCTGGCCTCCGACGAGGGTTCGTACGAGACTGTTTCCACGGCCCAGCAGGTGTACGGCGCCAGCTCGATGGCCGCACACGGCGACAACCGCGACGACGCGATGAACGCGGGATTGAAGAGCGTCAGGATGCACGGGCTTCTGGATGAGGCACGCGCCGAGGCCATCGGCAAGGAATTCGCCGATGACAAGACCCAGAGGAATCTGGAACTCGAAAAGCAGGGTGAGTGGCGCAAATTCGCCGGCGAGGCCGCGATCGGCGTCGGTGTCGGCGTCGCAACCGCCATGATCGTCCCCACCGGTGGGGCAGCGCTGGTCGCCGTCCCCCTTGCCATCGAGACGATCGGGGGCGCAGCCAATACCCAAGTCTCCACGAACACACTCCAGTGGCTCAAGGACAACGAGTACGACAACTACGACGATTCGGTCGTCGGCATCGCCAAGGCCAAGGAAGACGGAACAAGAAACGCGATGATCCCTCTCCTGAACTACGCAGAGGAACACGGGATAAGCGGGAAGGAATTCGAATCCTGGGCCTTGCAGGCTGAGACCAAGTACAACGACGGCGGCAAAATCGGCGACACTGATGACGCCCGGGGCTGGTGACCATGAAAAGGCATCTCACGCTTGCCGCCATGGCCGTGCTCCTGCTGGGTGCGGGCGCATGCACAGCTGACAAGGGTAAGGGCACGGTCGAGGAGGCTGCCCCCGACGACTCCACCTGCAACGCACTCCTGGGCGACGCCGGACTGAAATGGCTCAAGGACCGCACGGGAGGCAAGGCACGCCTGAAGGTCCCCGACGATCTGAAGAGCGCGCGTGCGCTGTTCTACCGGCAGGTGGAGAACTGGGACCCGGAGAAAACCGGAGTCCGCATATTCCAGAGGGCCGATGTCTGCCTGGCGAGGACGAACGTCGCGGATGAACGCAAGGAGCTCGAAATCCGTTTCGGACCCTCCTACTTCACATTCGACACCCGTTTCGATGACGTTTCCTCAACCGGCGACAAGACAGTCGAGACACTGGTCAACTCCGGCGTCAAGCTTGTCCACGGGAAGGACAATGAAGGGGTGGTCCGCTACCGCGTGTACGTCAAATGCAAGATCCCCGGCACGCCCGCGAAGCAGGAGAACGAGATCCCGATCGAAGGGCTGATGGCCGACACGCTCACCGGCGACGCCAGCGCCCGGGTCCATCTCACCCGTCTGCTGCACTCCGCCCAGGTGGTGGCGGACAACTTCGCCTGCGAGAACAAGCCGGTCGTCCCGGCGGAGCCGCCCGCGTCGGTGAAGTGACACACCCGGCGGCGGAACCTCAGCCCTCCGCCGCCGCGCACCCTCGTCAGTACCCCCGGGCTGTGGCGGGTGGACTCCTCCGCCGCCGCGAAGGTGCGATCGGCTCCCGAGAACCCGGCCTCGGCGTGGCTGGTGAGTTCGGCGCGGCCGTGCTCCCGCAGGAAGCGCGGCCGGCGCACTGCCCGGCCGCGCAGGGGCCTCTGTCAGCCGAGATGCCAGAGCGCGCCGCCCGCGAGCACCATCACCAGGCCCGCGAAGGCCATGAACGCCCCCATCAGCCGTTGGTACCACGGCTGAGCCCACATCGTGGGCGACCGGTCCAGCTGCCCCAGCTGCGCCCCGCCCAGCAGGTAGCGCTGCCTGATGTTCTCGGCCCGCCGTGTAGCTATGCCCCGCACATTGAACGCCCAGCTCGCACCGCACCACACCGCGATCAGGCCGCCCAGCACGAAAACGGCGATGAGCACCGGCGACGGCGCGTGCGCCCCGGCAGCCTGAGCGGGGCCGAATCCAGCGTTCTCCGCCACTGTCTCAAGTTTCACTTTTACTACACCTTTCCAAGAGACTCGGCGACATCCCAGACAGCGCGCAAGTCCCTACTGCGAACAATAATCGACGCATCCGTCAATGCGATTTCATGCACGCAACCGTCGCCATCCGGAAGGATCTCGTCCAGCAGCACCGCATCTGCCTGCATCCAGTCAATTGATCCTTCGTACTCGATCGAGAAGTGCGACACTCCCGAGTACCGGATCCGAAGGCCCGAATCATGCTTCCATTGATTGGGCGCGAACTCGAGAGTCAGGACTCCGCTCTTATCCGTCGGTACGTGGACCCCGGCCAGCTCCAGGTCCTTCACACACCGGCTGCTGCGCATGCTGTAGTGCCCAGGATCGAAAGCGAACTCCTGAGCGCCGACAGGCAACGCTTCACGCATTCGCGGGAGTTCCGCCAAATAGACGGTTGGGTCCAGGTTGAACCCGCCCAGTTCAGGATCCCAATCGACTTTCATGAATTTCATACGGTCAGGCGCACTACTCGGTCCAGCCGCGTCCTCCCGTTAGGCATAGGCAACGCGTCAAGCCTCGGATGCTTCCAGGAGATGTACGTAATCACCGGGAACCAACTCAATGAGCGCCTCCTCCCGGTAGCTCTCGATGTCCTCAACATAAGGAGGAAACCCGGGATGATCTCCGCAGAACGTGACGTTCGCCGTGAGGATCTCCTCGTCGAGCCCGCCTGCGGAGATGGACACGTACGCCATGACGGAATTGCTCCCCAGTTGTTCAGAAGCCTTGTCCAGACAGGCGAAACAATAGGCCAGACATCTGCGTAGCAGCGTCTCCTCTCTTTCGTTGCCGGAAACAGGGAGGTCGTAGTCGATCATCCCTCTGCCATTCACGGAGTACTCCTCCTGGACTACGTCGAAGAACTTCCCGCTGCTCGCGGAGGCCAGTGCGGACAATACGCGAGCTCCGCCGGCGCTTGTCGTCCATCCCTCTGTGGCAACATCCAGAAATTGCTCTGGAATATCACCTTCCCCTAGATGAGAGATATCGACCCTTCGCAGCAGGTCTGCCATCTTCCGATTGAGTCGCATAACTATCCTTCACCCAGGGCAGCGAGCCCTTTCCTGATGGCCGCAATGAACCCAGGATTATTTCCAACCGCCTTCTGGATGGAGCGAGGCAGGCCATCAAAATTCCCGGTCTCAAAATTGTACTGGTACTTCGCACTCTTATTGCTCTGGTCCTGGAAGTGAAGTTGCCCAGGGCGCTGGCCCGGGTTGGGATTCTCCACATCAATCCGGTAGGGGCCCTGATTCCACAGGGTCTTGCTCGTGATCTGAGGCCCGTTGGCCCCGATCATCCCTGCCGCGTGAGGGTCGCGGATCCCGTAGAGATCGCGCATGTCCCGGACTCGGTCATCCACGGTCTTCGGGTGGTACGGGTCGTCCTTGAAAGCAGGTTGAGAGTCGTACCCGGGCTTGCCCGCAGGACAGGGGCTCAGTCCAAGGGGATCGGACCAGGTGTGCGAGTTGAGGACGTACGCGGCCGGGTTGGGAGCCGGTGCCAGTCCCAGCGGGTCGCCCGACAGATAGCGGGCCGTCTCCGGGTCGTAGTAACGGAAGTAGTTGTAGTTCAGGCCCGTTTCGGGGTCTGCGTACTGGCCCGGGAAGCGCAGAGGGCAGTCCACGGACGCCGTGTCCGTCGGGGCGGGGAAGACCGTGCCCCAGAGCGTCGTGCGGCGCTGCCAGGTCAATTCGCCATGCGACGTGACCAGTTCGGTCGGCGTGCCGATGGCGTCCGTGATGACCGCGTGGAAGCGGGTGCCGTAGTCGGCCGACGTGTCCTCGGCCAACTTGGAGAGTAGGGATCCGCCCGGCTCACGGACCAGTGGCTTGTGGTCGGTCTGGGTGAGGGGTCGATGGGTGCCGGGAGCGTAGTCCCAGGTGGTGACCCTGCCGTCGGAGGCCTTCTGCTCTGCCAGGCGGGTGTCGTCCCAGCTGAAGTCCGTGCGCTCGGCGGCCGAGCCGTCGTCCGCCAGGCGCTGCTTGGATATTCGGCGGCCGAGCGGATCGTACGTGTACCGCCAGCGCTCGCCGTCCGGGGTCATCGCCTCGACCAGGCGGTCCTCCACGTTCCAGGCGTACGTCCATGTCCGCTGCTGCCCGTTGACGAGCTTGCGGGTCTTACGGATCAGGCGGCCCTGGGCGTCATGCTCGTACGAAGTGCGGCCCGCACGACGGATGAGGGTGCCGTCGAATTCACGGTCGCCCGGGGACTCGTGCTCGGGGGCCGTGGCGTGGGCGAGGTTGCCCGCCACGTCGTAGGCGTACGTCTCGGTCCAGCCGTGCGCCCGAACGCCCGTGACCCGGCCCATGCGATCGAGGTCGAACCGGCGCGTGCCGGAGGTCAGTTCACGGATCTCGGTGAGGTAGCCGTCCTCGCGGTAGGCGTAGGCGCGATGCTGGAGGAGCCGGTCCGCGTCCTCCTGGCGCGCCGTCAGGGACTGGGTGGCGAGGCGGTCGGTCGCATCCCAGGTCTGGCTGAGGGTGACGTCTTCCCCGAGGCGGCGTTCTGTCTCGCGGCCCGCAGCGTCGTACGTGAAGGACAGCGAACCGGCGTCGGAGCGGAGTTCGGTGGGGCGGCCTGCCGGATCGTAGGTCCACTCCGAGGTGAGCCCGGACGGGGTGTCCCGCTGGGTCCGGCGGCCCAGGACGTCGTACGCGTAGGTGGTCGTACGGCCGTCGACGGTTTCGGTGAGGGTGCGGCCCAGCGCGTCCCGCTCGATGGCGACTTCCGCGTCCGCGCCCACCGCGCGGGCCAGATGGCCCGTCGGGCCGTATCCGTACGTGGTGATGTCACCGGCATCGGTCCGCTGCTCCGTCACGCGGGCGAGCACGTCCCGACTGAAGCGCAGCGTCTCGCCCGCGCCATTCGTACGCGACACCAGGCCGCCCGCCGCGTCGTGCGTGTAGGCAAGCGTCCGGCCGTTGAAGTCGGTCTCCGCGACCAGACGGCCCGCCTCGTCGTAGGCGTACGACCAGGTCAGGCCCTGCGGGTTGGTGACCCCGGTCAGCCGCATCTCGGTGTCGTACGCGAAGCCGTACGTCGTACCGTCCGGATCCGTCCGAGTGGCAGGGACGTCGAAGTGGGTGGCGGTGTGGCGGGTGACATTGCCCGCCGGGTCGGTGTGGGAGAGCAGGTTGCCCTCTCCGTCCCAGGTCCAGGACTCCCGGGTGCCGTCCGCGTACTGGCGCCACTCCGGCTTGCCTTCGGTCGTCCAGCCCATGCGGGTGACATGACCCAGCGGGTCGGTCACCTCCATGACCCGGCCGAAGGTGTCCCGGCGCACCGCCGTCACATGCCCGAGCTCGTCGGTCACGGCGATGGGCAGGCCGGCCGCGTTCGAAGTGATGGTGCGCGTATGACCGAGGGCGTCGGTGATCGCGGACAATCGACCCAACTCGTCGTAGCTGCACCGTGTTTCGGCGCCGACGGGGTCGACCGTGGTCAGCAGATTGCCGAGTTCATCGTATGTGTGGCGCCAGGTCGCACCGCCGGGCTCGACGACCTCGGTCGGCAGGCCGAGCGTGCTGTATGTCGCCCGGGCTTCGGACGCATCAGGCAGGGTCAGCGCGGTGAGGTTGCCGGTGTCGTCGTAGCCGTAGCGCGTCGTACGGCCCAGCGGATCCGTGACCGAGAGCGGCCTGTCGCCCCGCTCGTGCCACTCGGTGCGCGTCGTGTGGCCGAGCGGGTCGGTCTCCTCGACGACCTGGCCCTCGGAGTTGTACCGGTGCTTGGACCGCCGTCCAAGAGAGTCGGTGTACGTGGTCGTGCGCGACTCGTCGTCATGGGCGAGGGCCCCGGAGAGAAAGCCGTCGCTGCCCTCTGTGCGCTCGACGCGGCCGCGGGCGTCGTAGAAGTACGCGAACGAGGTGCCGTTGCGGTCCGTCCAGGAGGCGACCCGGCCTTCCGCGTCATACGTGAAACGCAGGGGCTCGCCACTGGAGTTGATGACTTCGGTGAGGTTGCCGGCCTCGTCGTAGCCGTAGCGCATCACGACCGTACCGCCGCCGTTGTGCTGTGTCGGCTCGTACCGTGACGGGGTCTCGTCGAGCAGGCGCAGGGCGGTGATGCGCGGGCCCTGCGTGTCGACGGCGAGGTAGTAGCCGCCGGAGTGGCGCAGCGCGGTGGGGATGCCGTCAGCAGTGCGTTCGACATCGATGCGGGCGCCGTTGCGGTCGTGCCAGCTGTCCACAGGGAGATGGACAGTTCCGAGCGTGTCCGAGGGAACGGGACTGCTGAAGCTTCGTACGACCCCGGAGACCGGGTCGGTGATGGTCATGACGCCGTCGGGCTTGCCGTCCCACTCCAGCGGCCACAGGGCGCCCTTCACCGGGAGAACGGGTTCACTCACCTGCGGCACCGGATAGACGAGGCGCATACCGTCCGCGGCGGCGAACACGACGCCCTCGGCGTCGAGTTGGATGCACTCGTCGAGAGTGGAGACCCAGGTGGGGCCGAAGGACATTCCCGCCCGGTACGTGGACAGGTGGGTACGCTCAAAGGCCAGCGGGAGGCTCGCCGGCAGCGTGAGGTCGGTCTGCGTCATCAGCATGGCGCCGGTCGCCACGTCGATCGGCTCTCCGACGCACGGCGTCTTCTTGGCCGGGCGGGCCGCAGGCCCCAGTTCAACGAGGTCGGGCCGCAGAGTCGGCGGTCGCAGCATCAGGGGCGTTTCGTTGAACTTCCCGAACAAGCTCCCCTCGGCTCCGGCCTTCGCCAAACCGCTCGCTCCGCCGAACGCCCCGCCGTAGATCATGCCGTCCTTCGCCGCGGCATTGATCTCGTCCAGGCTGAAGCCCTTCTGCAGCCCGGTGGCTATCTTCATTGGCTGGGCTACGGCCAGGTCGATGGCCACCGACTCCACGCCGCCGAAGGCCGCGGCGACCACGGTGCCCGCGGCGATTTCGGCGACCGTGGTCGTGACGGCGACTCCCAGCGTGCCGGCGAGTTCGAGAATGGCTTCGGCTGCTATCGCCGAAGCCCCCGCCGATATGCCCGCCGTGAACCAGGCGAGCCCGAGGCCTGCCACGATGATGGTGGCGTCGATGGTGAGCTCTGTCTGAAGCTTGTTGATGGCGTCATCGACGGCGCCGGCGAGCTTGTCCAGCATCTCCGCCATCTTGCGGGCCGCCTTCGCCATGTCACTGAGCCAGCCCGCGTCCTTCCCCTTGGCGTAGCGCTCCCAGAACACCTCGAACGCGTCGATCGCCTCACCCTTGTTGTTGTGGATGAGGGATGCGGCCGCGTTGTTGACCGGGGTACGTACGTCGTCGACGGCACCGGCGAAGGCCCGCCAGGCATCGGCGGCCTTGCGCAGGGTGCCGGAATCGGCGTCGGGCCACCACATGCCGAGCTTGAGCAGGATCTCCTTGGCCTCGTCCTCGACGCTCACTTGGCACCCTCGCCGTCGATCTTCGCCTTCGCCTTGGTGAACATCCCGGCGATCAACTGCTCGTTGTCGACATGCCCGTCCGCCATGTCCGACATCGCCTCATGAATGCTGGTCAGTCCGAGGACGAGGATGCCGGCGGCCCGCTCGATGGCCTTCTGCTGGGGATGGTAGGCGTCGTAGAACTTCTTGCCCGGCTCATCGTCTCCCCAGGGGGCACCAAGCCCGTCCAGGGTGGTGACCAGCGTCGTCAAGGCCGTGCTGAGGTTCTTGGCCTGATGGTGGAAGACCGGCGCCGTCAACTTGATGTCGGCCGTGTTGATTTCCAGGACCTTGCCGTCGCCCTTGCCATCGCCCATGCGAAGCACCCCCGTTGTCTTCACGCATTGCGAATCCCGACCCTAGAAGAGCGCGATCAAGATTTGCCCATGTGATGACCATGCCAGGGCAATGGATGACACAAAGGTGCGCGAACACACGTGCGGCGCAGGGCCTTTCAGCCCTCCGCCGCCGCGCGGCCCGTCAGCGTCGCCAAGCTGTTGCGGATGTGCGCCATATGCGCGTCCATCTCCTCGCGGGACCTCTCGTGCTCGCGCAGCACCCGCTCCGTCTCGCGCGCGATCCGCTCCTCGCGGGCCCTCGCCTCGGCGATCAGCGCGGCGGCTCGTGCCTCCGCGTCCTCCTGGCCGGGGCGGGTGTTCTCCTCCGCCTCGGCGAAGGTGCGCGTGGCCTCGGCGAGTCCGGCCTCGGCGTACGCGGCCAGCTCGGCATGGCGCGCGTCCAACTCGTGCTCGTGGTATGCGAGTTCGCGCTCCATCGCCTCCAAGCGCTCGGCCTGCTCCTGCTCCAGGTCGGCCAGCATGCCCTCGGAGCGGCGGCGCATCTCCTTCCAGGCGGCCACGGCCTCGCCGCGCCGCTCCTTCACCTCGAGGCGGGCCTCGATACGGGTCTCGTCGGCCGTGGCCTGCGCGGCGAGTGCGAGCTGCCGGGCGCGCGCCTCGGAGTCCGCCCGGAGCGCCTCGGCATACTCACGGGCCTCCTCGCGCGCCTGGCGAGCGTCCGCGTCGGCGGCGTCCCACACGGCCTGGGCCTCGTCCCGCGCCGCGGCCAGCAGGCGTTCGGCCTCCTCCACGGTCAACGCCAGCAGGTACTGGGCGCGGCTGCCGAGACTCTCGTACGTCTGCGGGGTGAGCGCCGAGACGACCTCGCGCAGGCTGACGGCCTCCGCCTCCATCTCCCTGGCGAGGACGGTGAGACGCGCGGCACGTTCCCAGGCGTCGTCGCGGTCCTGGGACAGAGCGGTGACGTAGGCGTCGGTCTCCTTCACGTGGTAGCCACGGCCCCGTACGGCTACGAAGCCGTGAGGTGACACCGATGCAGCACTCATCCTTCAAGCCTCTCCGACACACAACGCAATTGGCGCACATCCTGCTAGATCTCAGCGAAGTGCTCATAACGCGACACTCCACCTGTCGATACTGGTCAAGAATGCATCATTCGGCGAAAGAAGCCGGAAACAGGACAAACAACAGGCCGCTCAGCATGCCGTTGACTCTCCGTACGTCGTCGGCCCTTCCTGCCAACCCGTCCCCGGTGCCTGAGTGAGCGTCATGTACGTGAAGATTTGGTGAGGCTCTCTGTGGTCAGCTCCCGGCCCGGCGGAACACCCTCCCGCGCGGCGGCAGACAAGAAGGCGCCCGGCCTGTGTCGTACAGGCCGGGCGCCTCAGTCATCCACACGGTCGCCTTACAGCAGTCCGTCCCACATCTGCTCCAGCAGCACCGACCACCAGCTCTCCGGCGACGCCAGCGCCGCCGGGTCCAGGGCCGCGAGCTGCGCCTGGAAATCGACCGTCCAGCGGCCGGCCTGCTCCGGGTTGAGGCTGAAGCGCAGCCGCCACATCCGGCCGAGCAGCGCCAGGCAGCGTACGAACTCCGGAAGGCCGCTGTTCACGAACTGCGGCGCCACCGGCTGGCCGCCGGGCCCCGCCTCCACCGGTACGGCCACAATGTGCGCCGTGCCGTACTGGACACAGATCGCCCGGCCGAAGTCACTGCCCACCACCAGGTACGAGCCCGCGTCCGCCGCCGGCTGCAGCTGACGCTGCGCCGCGAGCTCCGCCAGGGTCGGAACGACCGGCTGGGCCGGCTGCGCCCAGAAGAACGGGTTGAAGTCGCCCGGCAGACCCGCCCAGACCAGAGTGGCCGCCACGACCTCCGGCACACCCTGACGCGAGACAGCCCGCTGGTCGAACCGGCAGATGCCCTGCGGGCCGAACGCGGCCACCAGCTCCTGCGCGATCCCCTCCGGAGGAATCGGCGGGGCCGGCGGCACCTGCGGCAGCGGGGCCCGGACCGGCGCGGGGCGCGCCGGACCGTCCGCGACCTGGTGCAACTCACCCTGGTGGGTGAGCAGATGCTGCATGCCCTGCTGCCGGCTGGCGTGATCCCTGCCGTACGGCGCGACGGAGGTGATCCGCACCTGCGGCCAGGTCTCCCGGATCATCCGGGCGCAGTAGCCGCCGGGCAGCTCGCACGACTCCAGCTCGGTGTGGAGCTCGAGCACCTGCTGCGGCGGCACGTTCATGGCGCGCAGCTCGTGCAGGATCTGCCACTCCGGATGCGGAGTCCCGGGCGCCGAACGGCGGATCAACTGGGCCTCGGAGCCGTCGGGCGCGCGGTAGCGCAGCACGGCCTGATAGCCGGGGCCGACGGTCGGCATGCCGCTCGGCTGCTGCGGATAGCCGTAGGCGGGCGGCTGACCACCCTGCTGCGGCAGCGGCGCCTGCGGTACGGGACCGGGCGGAGCGCCGGGAGGTGCGCCGAAAGGTGCACCGGGCGGGCCGGGCGGCTGCGGCGCGCCCGGACCCATCTGGGCCGGTCCGGCCAGCATGGTCGCGGCGTGGTGGACGCCACCACCGGGAGGACCGGGCGGCGTCGGCGCACCGGGAGGACCGGGCGGCTGCGGAACCCCGGGCGCACCCGGAGCCCCCGTCTGGCTCGGGTCCGCCAGCATCGTCGCGGCGTGGTGGACGCCACCACCGGGAGGACCGGGCGGCGTCGGCGCACCAGGAGGACCGGGCGGCTGCGGAACCCCGGGCGTACCCGGAGCCCCCGGCGGACCGGGCGGCTGAGGCGCACCCGGACGACCCGGACCACCGGGACCACCCATCTGGCTCGGGTCCGCCAGCATGGTCGCCGCATGGTGGACGCCACCACCCGGCGGAGCGGGAGGAGCAGGCGGACCGGGCGGCTGCGAGCCCTCCGGGCCGAGCTGCGAGACGAGCTGCGTCGGCAGATAGCCGCCCGCCCGAGCACCGGGCGCACCTGGACCCGACGGCGGCGGCGTCGCGCCCGGCCGCGCACCCGGAGTACCGGGAGCACCGGGCGGCGGCGGAGTCGTGGGGCCGCTGCCGCGCGAGGCGCGCGGCGTTACGACCGCCTTGCTCGTCGCCGCATCCGCGATGTCACTGGCCCCCGCGCCCGGGCGCGGGGGCGCACCGGGCGGCGGCGACTGAGGCGTCTGAGGTGTCTGAGGTGTCTGAGGCGCATGCGGAGCCTGCGGCTGGGGCGCATGCGGAGCCTGCGGCGCTTGGGGCCCGCCAGGCTGCGGGCCCAGCGCCGGGGCGACCGCGGTCCGCGGCAGCTGGCTGCCGCCCGACATCAGCGCGGTCGGCGCCTCCGCGCCGGTGACCGGCGGCGGGGCGTCATCGCCATCGGTCCCGGAGATCGGCGGCGCGAACACCGTGGCCGGCAGCGGTACGGACGCGTCCTCGGAACCGGCGCTGGTGTCCGTCCACGGAGTCGCTCCCGACGGTGTGGCGGGCACACCCTCGGAAGCCGTCGGCTCGTAGTCGCCGCCACCACCGGCGCTGGGCCACACGGACCCGCCCTGCGAGGCATTGCCGCCGGAGGAACCGGGCTCGGGCCACGCCGAGCCGGGCGCGGACGAACTCCCGCCCGCCTGCGAGGCGTTGCTGTCCTGCGCAGGTGACGCGGGGGCGGACCAGTCGGCCCCCGCAGACGGCCCGCGCGAAGCCGCACCCGCACCCGCAGGCTCCGGCGACCCCGAAGGCGTACTGGAAGGCGTCCCCGAAGGAGAACCTGAAGGCGTGTCCGAAGCCGCACCGGACGCCACACCCGAAGCGCGCTCCGGCGACCTGCGGTCCGGGATCCCGATCTTGTCCGCCGCCTCCTGGAGCCACTCCGGCGGGCTCAACAGGAACGACGTCTGATTCAGATCGATACGCTGCGGCGGCTCCGGCGCGGCCGCGGCCTCCTCCTGTATCCCGTACTCCTCCTCGTACCGGCGGATCACCTCACCCACCGGCAGTCCCGGCCACAGCGTCGCCTCACCACTGTCCCGGGCGATCACCAGTCGCTGCTGCCCGCCGTCCGAACGAGCCCCGCCCTCGCGGTCCTCCGCCCACACCACAAAGCCCAGCTCGAACTCCCTTACCCGCACCTCACGATGCTGGTACGCGGGCACATCGCCGTTGACCCACTCTTCCGCGCGCTCCTGCGCCTGCGCGAAGGTCACCATCGGACCGTCACCCCTCGTCCGAGATCGGGACGGCGCGCGCGAAGCCGCCGTCCACCATCAGGTTCGCCACGGTCTCCAACTCCGGCGGATTGCCCGCCAGACGCTGCAGAAAACCGTCGAAGTCGTCGCCGCACGGCAGCAGCAGCCGCTCCACGCGCTCCTGCACGCTCCAGCCGTTCTGATCCCGTGCGTCGTCGTACGCGCAGAACCACACCGAGCCGACTGCCGAGCCCCTGACCTTCACCGCCAGAATCCCGCCCTGGACGAACGCAACTCCCAAGTAATCCTTGGTCAGATGGTCCCGCAGGCACTTGTTGACATACAGCAGGTCATTGACCGCGGCCTCGTCCCGCACCGTGAAGAACGGCTGGTCGACCAGCAGCCCCAGCTCGGCGTCGAGCGCCGCCCCGACCGGAGCGCAACCGCCCGCCGCCTTCAGGAAGGAGCGGTACGCCCCCGGCAACCGGTAGCCCAGATCCTCCTCGACACTCAGCAGCTGCTGCTCGCTCACCGACACAACGCCCTTCGGCAGACCGAAATGCGCGGGCCGGGTCTCCTGCAGCGGACGCGTACCCCGCTTGCTCTGGTCCACCGGCGTCGTCGCGAGACCTCCGTGATGCCGCAGCAGCGCCTTCACCTCGACGGGCACCAGCTCCAGCCGACGGGTGCCCGGCACGTGGTGCCAGGTCCAGCCGTGCGGAGTGGCGACCGAAGGAATCGTGTCCCACAGCGCATGACCGTCGGCGTGCAGCGCCGCATTCGCCGATACGTAATCGGTGAGCCGCAGCTCGTCCACGCCGAAGCCCTCCGGGGGCTCCGCGATCTCTGCGGCGGCACGCGCGTAAGGCGAGAAGACCGGATAGCCGTTGTCGTCCACACGCACACCCCTGGGGTGGCGGGACGCCCGGACCGGGTCCGGGAAGGTCACGACTTGCCCGGCGTAGGCCGCATTCGGTGGCGCGGCTTGCTGCCCGAGCCGACCTGTCGTCATGGCGGATGCCCCCTGCTGCTTCTGGCTGGTTCAGGACAGCCTATGCGGTGGGGCAATAGGGAGGACCGACGCTCCGCTTCCATCACGAAGGGTCACATACAAGTGACCGAATGACGAAGAGGCGACACGTTTCAGCCCCCAGCTTCCACACCACCCGTCCCATTTGGCAGGCTGTCCCGCAACTCGGGGGAGTGCAGGGAGGGAACGAGCACACCATGCACACAGCGCAACCAAATGCTTCAGGTGATCCACGCCTCAGTTGGAGCAGTACGGACACCGGCCGCCCGCCCGCACTGGGTCACCGACGCGACGGAATCCTGCCCGCCGTGGCGGCAGCACTCTCCGTACGCGGCGAGACCCTCACCTGCACCGCGGGCAAGGCCGACCAGCCACCCGTACTCCACGCGCTCGTACAGGATTTCCTCGACACCCTCACCAGCGGCCAGCGCGAACGCTTCACCGGCCGCTGTCCGGAGGCAATCCTGCTCTCGCGGCATCTCACCGCCGCGGAAACTCAGCGCTCGAAGCGGGCCCAGCGCAAGCCACTGAGCCACAGCGAGGCGAAGCGGACCTTCAAACAAGCGAAACTGACGGCACGTCGCATCCGCGAGGACGGCGATCCGCTGCACGGCAGTTACGCACCACCCTGCCGTTCCTGCGCGGCGATGCTCGACCACTTCGGCGTACGCACCGTCGACCCGACCGCGACCCAGAACGGCTGACCCCGCACCAATGCCCGACCACCTCAGTACCACCCGGTTCCCGGTCGCCGTCGACGCCGCCCTGCGCGACGCGGGCTGGCAGCCCGGCCGTTGGGACATCAAGCAGGCCGAGCACTGGGCCGACACCCTGCGCTCGTACGCCTCACCGGCGGGCCACCGGCATGTGGTCTTCCCGGCGGCCGTCGAAGCCTGGGCGGAGTTCGGCGGACTGCGCGTGACAGCGCCCGGTCCGGGACGGCACACGGCGCCCATACCGGTGCACTTCGACCCGCTTGCCGGGCTCCACCTCGCGCGCACTCTCGCGGACCTGGGGCGCGCGCTCGACACGGAGGTCTCGCCGCTCGGGGAGGAGGGCGACAGCCAGGCCGTACTGGCCATCGATGTCGAGGGCCGGGTCTACAGCCTCGACCACACCGGCGACTGGTACCTCGGGCCGGACATCGACCAGGCGCTGGCCACCCTGGTCACGGGCGTGCAGCCGGTCCGCCTGACCCTGGGCTGAGCGACCGCGGCGACGGCCACCGAGCGCCGCCGCGAGGCCCCCGGCCGCGACCCCAGCCTGATCCGAGCCGGGACCGAGCCCGCACCCGAACCGGGACCGGGACCGGGCCCGGAACCTGGAGCCGAGCCGACCGCCGAACCGGACCGCCGGCCCGCACCCGAGCCGGGACCCGAGCCGGGACCGGAGCCCGAACCGGGCCGCCGGCCCACACCCGTACCAGCCCAGCCCCACCGCCTCAGACCTGCTCGGCGTACCCGTCCCGGTCCGGCAGCACCGCGGACACCCGGAAGCCGCCCGCGTCCGTCGGCCCGGACACGAACACCCCACCCAGCGCCATCACCCGCTCCCGCATCCCCACCAGGCCGTTGCCACCGCTCGGCAGCCGCGCGGCCGCGTCACCGCCACTCGCGTCCGGAGCGCCGTTCTCCACCTGCATCGCGACCTCAGCGCCACGGTGCGCGAGCCGCACCATCACCTTCGCGCCGGCCGCGTGCTTGTGGACGTTCGTCAAGGCCTCCTGAACCACCCGGTACGCGGTCTGCTCCACCTCCGGCGCGTACTCCCGCACCTCACCCTGCACCGCGAGCTCCACGACCATTCCCGCCTGCCGGGACTGCCCGACCAGACCCTCGAGATCCGCGAGACACGGCCCGTCCTCGGCCGCGGCCGCGGCAGCCGCCGCCGCGGCGGCACCGACAGCTGCCAGCGGCACCGGAGTCACCACCCGCTGTTCGCTCTCCCCGGCCCGCAGCACGCCGAGCATCTCGCGTAGTTCGGTGAGCGCCTGCCGTCCCATGTCCCCGACCAGCGCCGCATTCTTCACCGCCTTCTGCGGATCCTTCAGCGCGACCGCCTGCAGAGCTGCCGCATGCACCACCATCAGGCTCACCCGGTGCGCCACGACGTCGTGCATCTCCCGCGCGATCCGGGTCCGCTCCTCGGTACGCGCCCACTGCGCCCGCTGCTCGGCCCGGTCGGCCAGCAGCGACAGCTCCTGCTCCAGGCTGACCGCGCGCTCCCGAAGGCTCTCCATCAGCCGCCGCCTGGCCCCTATGTAGAGGCCGAACAGCACGGGCGGCGCGGTCAGCCCGAGCGCCATGAAGCCGGCCATCGTCGGTACGTACCAGGCTCCGGGCTCCGGATCGAAGTCCGCGGACGACACTTCCTGCCGTACGCGTACGAACGTCACGATCATCGTCGCGGCCAGCGACATCCCGGCGAGTGTCGCGGTGATCCGGCGCGGCACCTCGGAGGCGGCGAGCGAGTAGAGCCCGACCACGCCCATCAGATAGCCCATCTCGGCGGGCGTGGTCGCGATCGACACCAGCACCACGGCGATCGGCCAGCGCCGCCGCAGCACCAGCACGGACCCGACGATCAATCCGAACAGCACTCCGACGGGTACGGGAATCGATGCCTTGTCGGCGAACCCCACACCCTCCAGAGCGCACTCAAAGGCGGAGACAAGCCCCAGCCCCACATCCAAGGCGACACTGCGCCGCCGTCCCCACCACAGCCAGCTGCGGGCGGTCGTGCCCGTGCCGTCCTGGTGTTCCCCCGTAACGGTCATGTCTTCCAGCGTACGGGCGGGCGCGAGTCATTTTCCTGGGAGTGCGACAGCAGGGAAGGAGTTCGAACATGCACGAAACAAGCGTTGATCGCACGATCTGGTGAATCGAGCCGGCTTTCGACCCGGACGGTCACCATGAGCGCCGATCTTTACCGTCGCACAGAAGGCGCTTGGTACGGCATAGTGTTGGGTGCCGATTCGGCGGCCTGACGTAATGTCCGGTTTAGCCGCGTTCTATCCCCCGTGGTGTAATTGGCAGCACTGAGGCTTTTGGTGCCTTATGTCCGGGTTCGAGTCCTGGCGGGGGAGCATCTCACTTCGGGTCCTGACCTCCACGGTCAGGACCCGCGCTTATTTCGCCCCCGAAACCCCCCGGTATCCTTCGGATGTCCACCACCCGAAGCCGAAGGGCATTCCCGTGAGCGCCAACCGCCCGGCAGCCGTCGTCGTCCTCGCAGCGGGTGAGGGCACCCGCATGAAGTCGAAGACCCCCAAGGTCCTGCACGAAATCTGCGGGCGCTCGCTCGTCGGACATGTCGTCTCCGCGGCCCGCGAGCTCGATCCCGAGCATCTCGTCGTCGTTGTCGGCCATGCGAGTGAGCAGGTCAAGGGCCATCTGACCGAGCAGTACGCCGGTACCCGCACCGCCTATCAGGCCGAGCAGAACGGCACCGGGCACGCCGTCCGGATGGCGCTCGAGGAGCTCGGCCGGACCCCCGAGGGCACCGTCGTCGTCGTGTGCGGCGACACTCCCCTGCTCTCCGGCGAGACTCTGACCGCGCTCGCCGCCACGCATGCCGCCGACGGCAATGCCGTCACCGTGCTCACCGCCGAGGTCCCGGACTCGACCGGCTACGGCCGCATCGTGCGCGACAGCGCCACCGGCGCCGTCACCGCGATCGTCGAGCACAAGGACGCCACGGACGACCAGCGCGCGATCCGGGAGATCAACTCCGGTGTCTTCGCCTTCGACGGGCAGCTGCTCGCGGACGCGCTGGGCAAGGTGCGTACGGACAACAGCCAGGGCGAGGAGTACCTCACCGATGTGCTGGGGATCCTGCGCGAGGCCGGTCACCGGGTCGGCGCCTCCGTCGCCGGCGACCACCGGGAGATCCTCGGCATCAACAACCGCGTGCAGCTGGCCGAGGCGCGCAAGCTGCTCAATGAGCGCCTCCTCGAGCGGGCGATGATGGCCGGTGTAACGGTCGTCGACCCAGCGTCGGTGCTCGTGGATGTGACGGTCACGTTCGAGCCGGACGCGATCGTGCACCCCGGTACGCAGCTGCTGGGTGCCTCACATCTCGCCGAGGGCGCCGAGGTCGGCCCCAACTCGCGGCTGAAGGACACGGTCGTCGGCGCGGGTGCCCGGGTGGACAACACGGTGGCGGACTCCGCGGTGGTGGGCGAGGGGGCGTCGGTCGGCCCGTACGCGTATCTCAGGCCCGGTACGAAGCTCGGCGTGAAGGCCAAGGCCGGCACCTACGTGGAGATGAAGAACGCGACGATCGGCGAGGGCACGAAGGTGCCGCACCTCTCCTATGTGGGTGACGCGACGATCGGCGAGTACACGAACATCGGCGCGGCGAGCGTGTTCGTGAACTACGACGGCGAGGCGAAGCACCACACCACGATCGGCTCGCACTGCAAGACCGGCTCGGACAACATGTTTGTGGCTCCTGTCACGATCGGGGACGGCGCGTACACGGCGGCGGGTTCGGTCATCACCAAGGATGTGCCTGCTGGTTCGCTCGCCGTGGCCCGCGGCCAGCAGCGGAATATCGAGGGTTGGGTGGCTCGGAAGCGCCCCGGCAGTGCCTCCGCGCAGGCGGCTCAAGTGGCAACGGAACAGGTCGCCGAGGGGAACTGACCGGAAACGGGTGCGTCCAACGCGGCGTACCGTGATACGTGCACACAAATTCGGCTGGCTCACGATCAGTATGTCCGTGGCCAGAGAACACGTCTGAGGAGACAGTGCTGTGACCGGGATCAAGACGACCGGCGAGAAGAAGCTGATGCTCTTCTCCGGCCGCGCCCACCCCGAGCTGGCCGAGGAGGTCGCACATCAGCTGGGTGTCGGCCTGGTGCCGACGAAGGCTTTCGACTTCGCGAACGGTGAGATCTACGTCCGCTTCCAGGAGTCGGCCCGTGGTGCCGACTGCTTCCTGATGCAGAGCCACACGGCTCCCATCAACAAGTGGATCATGGAACAGCTGATCATGATCGATGCGCTGAAGCGGGCCTCGGCCCGGAGCATCACCGTGATCATCCCGTCGTACGGCTACGCCCGGCAGGACAAGAAGCACCGCGGCCGTGAGCCGATCTCGGCCCGGCTGGTCGCCGACCTGCTGAAGACCGCGGGTGCTCACCGCATCCTCACGGTCGATCTGCACACCGATCAGATCCAGGGCTTCTTCGACGGCCCGGTGGACCACCTCTCCGCGCTGCCGGTACTCGCCGACTACGTGGGCGCCAAGGTGGACCGCAACAAGCTGACCGTCGTCTCCCCCGACGCCGGCCGGGTGCGCGTCGCCGACCGCTGGTGCGACCGCCTGGACGCTCCGCTGGCGATCGTCCACAAGCGCCGCGACAAGGACGTCGCCAATCAGGTGACGGTGCACGAGGTCGTGGGTGAGGTCGAGGGCCGCGTCTGCATCCTCGTCGACGACATGATCGACACCGGTGGCACGATCTGCGCCGCGGCGGACGCGCTGTTCGCGCACGGCGCGGAGGACGTCATCGTGACGGCGACGCACGGCATCCTGTCCGGGCCGGCGGCGGACCGTCTGAAGAACTCCAAGGTGAGCGAGTTCGTCTTCACGAACACGCTGCCCGACCCGGGCGACCTGGAGCTCGACAAGATCACGGTGCTGTCGATCGCGCCGACGATCGCGCGCGCGGTGCGTGAGGTGTTCGAGGACGGTTCGGTGACGAGCCTCTTCGAGGAACAGGGCTGAGTACGTTACGAGAACGGGCCGCTTCCGCTTGGGGGCGGCCCGTTCTCATGCCCGCGGCCCGCATGCCTGCCTCACGTCGGCAACGCGGCGGCCTCACGTCGGCAGCATGTCCGCAGCGCATCGGCTCTTGATCGATTGGGTGACTCGGGGGGCTCCGAGTAGACTGTGCGGGTTGCTCGGCGAGGGAGGCCGTACTCATATGTACGGCGGTCCGTTATCGACGCGCTCTTCGTAGCAGGCCTGTCGTGGCCGGGTGACCGCCACCAGATCTATCTGCAATACGAGGAGTGCACATGTCCGAGGTGAAGCTCGCCGCCGACATCCGTTCGGAGTTCGGCAAGGGTGCTGCCCGTCGCGTCCGTCGCGAGCACAAGGTTCCCGGTGTTCTCTACGGTCACGGTTCCGACCCGATCCACATCACGCTGCCGGGCCACGAGCTGCTGCTCGCCCTGCGTACCCCGAACGTTCTGATCTCCCTGGACATCGAGGGCAAGAACGAGCTGGCCATCCCGAAGTCGGTCCAGCGCGACCCGCTGAGGGGCTCCATCGAGCACGTCGACCTGCTCCTCGTGAAGCTCGGCGAGAAGGTCAACGTCGACATCCCCGTCCACACCGAGGGCGAGCTGGCCCCGGGTGCGTACCTGGTCGAGCACGTGCTGAACGCCCTGCCGGTCGAGGCCGAGGCCACGCACATCCCGGAGTCCGTCACGGTCTCCATCGCGGGCCTGGAGGCCGGCGACTCCATCCTCGCCAAGGACGTGCCGCTTCCGTCCGGCACGACCCTGGCCGTCGAGGACGACACCGTTGTCCTGCAGGTCCTGGCCGCGCAGGCCGAGGAGCCGTCCGCCGAGGGCGAGGGCGAGGGCGAAGAGGCCGCCGAGGCCTGAGCCGTACGCTCTGCTCGGCTTGGCCTGGCTCTGCCTGGCTTGGCTTGACGGGGTGGGGGGGGGGGGGCCCCCCCCCCCCGTTCAGTATTTATTAAATATACAACAGTTACAGATACAGAAACAGTTACAGTAACGGCAGTTAAGATTGCCGATTGGTGGGGTGCGAGCGCCGAATG